>CAZCCS010000111.1:0-8492 GCA_964497005.1 uncultured Acidimicrobiaceae bacterium
CGACGGGGCGCCCCGCGGGTCGAACTTCAGAGTCCTTGCGCCCGTCGTCATGGTTAGCTCGGGTGACACGCTTGACCTCATGGGCGAAACTCTGCAACACGGGGGCGCAGGAGGCGTTGAGAACGAGGCCGGCATTGTCAATTTCACGAACGTCACCGTCCTTGGCGACGGGTGCGCTGGCGCGGTAGGCGGGGGGATCTATACCCGGGCTGGGACGGTGAATGTGACCAACAGCACCATCACCGGAAACCAGTCGTGCGACAGCGGAGGCGGTGGGATCCACAACTCCAACGATGGGACGGTCAATGTCACCGGGAGCACCATCACCGGAAACAGCACTCCAGCCGGAATGAATGGAGGGGGTATCGATAACGAGTCCGGGACGGTAGATGTGGCGGATAGCACGATTACCGGCAACACCAGCGGTTCCGATGGAGGAGGGATCTTCAACTCCGGAACAGCTTCGATCACCGCCACCACGATTGCAGCCAACACCGCGTACGGCGTTTACGGTGGCGGAATCGACAACAACGGCACCCTGCTCGTCGGCGCATCGATCCTTGTGTCAAACCATGCGGAGTATTCGTATGCTCCTGATTGCGTTCTTTACACTGGATCCTTCACGGATCCGGGTTACAACCTGACCAGTCCATCTGTTTCGAGTGCGTCGTGCCCGTTCACCCAGTCGACAGATGTCCTGAACGCCAACGCAGATCTAGGTCCGCTAGCCAACAATGGCGGCCCGACAGAAACGATGCTGCCTCAGCCAGGCAGTCCAGCGATCGGACGGATTCCCGTGGGGACCAACTCGAACGGCACAGCCGTGTGCGGAGGGCCCGCGGCCGACCAGCGCGGAGTGACGCGCCCACAAAGTGGGGCGGCCAATGTGTGCACAATCGGCTCCGTTGAAGTCCCCGCATACCCGCCCCAGTTCACCTCGACGGCTTCCGCAACATTCACTGCGGGACAACCTGGCAGCTTCCAGGTCACATCCACTGGCAGCCCGACACCGACGTTTACCGAAATAGGCGGCCTGCCGTCCGGTGTGACTCTCTCGCCGACCGGACTACTCTCGGGCACGCCGTCCACTTCAGGCACGTACGCCTTCACGATCGAGGCGTCCAACGATGTCAGCCCTGCCGCTGATCATGACTTCACGTTGAATGTTCTTGATAGCCCCTCCGCAACGGTGATCTCCGTGTCCCCCGCCTCGGTGACGTCCGGCAATGCGGCGAGCTTTTCTGCAACCGTAAGCTCTCCGTTCGGCGTACCCACCGGATCAGTGAACTTCACGACCGAAAACACAAACCTGTGTACTGCCTCGCTTGTTAACGGCACCGGAACGTGCGAGTCGAACAGCGCGCCGATAGGAACCGACACAATCACTGGCACCTACTCCGGTGACAGCAGCCACGCGTCGTCGACCGGAACCGCGGTCCTATCGGTGATCCCGCCGCCGTGCCCTACCGGCGCGACACACTTGGCCGCTGGTGAGCCGTGGGCGGTCGCCGCCATGAGCACAACCGTCGAGGGACGAAACTGTCCCGGCTACTGGGTCGTCACGCGCACCGGCGGAGTCACATCGATCGGATCAGCTCCATGGCTAGGTGACATGTCCGGGCATCGGCTCAACGCCCCGGTTGTCGGGATAACGGCGACACCAACCGGCAAGGGTTATTACCTCCTTGGCGGTGATGGTGGGATCTTCACCTTCGGCGACGCGACCTTCCATGGATCCACAGGCGGTACGCACCTGAACGCCCCAGTGGTGGCTATGGCGGTGACGCCCTCAGGCGACGGATATTGGTTCAGCGCTTCTGATGGAGGGATCTTCACCTTTGGCGACGCCCATTTCTACGGCTCGACCGGCTCGATCAGGCTGAACAAGCCTGTGGTGGGCATGGCAGCCACCGCCACTTCCGCTGGGTATTGGCTAGTCGCCTCTGACGGGGGCATTTTCACATTCGGGGACGCACATTTCTTCGGGTCCACGGGCGGTACGCGCCTGAACCAGCCGGTCGTCGGCATGACTGCTCAACGCGACGGCGGCGGCTACCGGTTGGTTGCAAGTGACGGAGGCGTCTTCGATTTCGGAAACGCTGCCTACTACGGATCTCTACCGCAAGAAGGCGTCAAAAACCCCGACGTGACCACGATGGCGAGCTCGGCTGACGGCAACGGTTACTACCTCATCAACGCCGCGGGCACTGTGTGGGCTTTCGGAGATGCCCCATACCTCGGCAACGCCTGACGCGGCGGTGTGGATCGCATGGTTGAGTTGCCTGTTGCCTCGCATCGACAGGCTGTAGATCTTCTGCGAACCCGAGGAAACCTCGGCGGGTGCCGTGCGTTGTAGGCAGCGAAGTGTCCGATGCTCTTGAATCGCACGCCGTCGCCGGTGATGCTCACAGTAAGGCCGCCACTACTGGTCCGTCGCCGGCGATTCCGGCGGTCGACGCGCCTGCGCTGGGAGCGGTCCAGTCAACGGAATCCCAGTTAGTGGCTTCTCGATCCTGTCGTGAAGACGCCGGTCGCAGTCATCAACCCGGTGATAAGAGCGGTGAGCACCGGGATGACGATGAGAGCGAAGCGAAGCGAGGTTGTAGAAGCGATCTGGCCGATCAGTGGCGGTCCGGCAACGAAACCGACCCAGCCGACGCCTGAGACGAGGGCGACTGCCCTCCCGGGGTTCGCAGAGGCCGTCTCACCGACGGTGCTGTACGTAGTCGGTATGACCAACGCGCAGCCCGCACCGAGACAGCAGAATGCGATAAGCGTGATTGCCGTGTCGTGCGCCGCCAACCCGACCGCGAATCCCACAGTGGCTACAGCCGTGAAGCCGGGCAGAACACGGTGTCTGGGCCATTTCGCAAGGAGGCGGGGGCCCGCGAATCTGGTTCCGACCATGACGAGGGAGTAGAGGCTGTAGGCGAGCCCGAGAATCACGCCGGAGGCGTTTAGAGATGAGCGCAGGTACACAGCCGACCAGTCGGCGGCGGCTCCTTCGCAGAGCATGTCGGCCAGCGCGACCACACACAACACCAACACGGCTGCCGTAAGCCAAGATCCGCGTCGGCGTTCGACAACAGGAGCGTCGTCGTGGCTGTTCCGGTCGTTGGCTAGTAGCCGTGTTGTCAAAAGGGCGAGCGCGGCGAGCGATACGCCTCCTAGGAAGAGGAGTTGGGTGGTGAGCGGCACTCCCAAGGCCACCGCCACAGTGCCGATGCCGGCACCAGCCAGCGCGCCGAGGCTCCACGAACCATGGAAGACGGGCATCACCGAACGTCGTTGCGCGCTTTCGACGGCGACGGCTTGTGTGTTCATGGACACTTCCAGTGTCCCTTGGAAGAGGCCCCACAACATGAATACGAGGAAGAAGGTGATGAGACTCCCTGCCACCCCGAGCAGGGACCCGGCCAGGCAGTAGCCGACCATACCGGTGCGCAGCACGCGTCGGCTGCCCAGGCGAGGGACTAGATAACCGGCGGCTGTCATGGCCAGGATCGAGCCGACGGGCGCCCCGAGGAGAGCGACACCGAGCAGTCCTAGACCGATGCCGAGGTGCGCTCTTACTTGGGGGATGTGGGCGACCCAGGACGCAAAGAGCATCCCGTGAACGAAGAACACGGCGATGACACCGTGGACAGCGGTGGTCCGCTTGGTGACCCTCTGGAGGCCCAGTCCACGTGACGTCACGACCGAAACGGGATGGTCAGTCACACCACTTGGACATCTACTCCGGTACCGCTGATCTGCTCGAGCAGTCCAGGATCGGCTCCCGAGTCGGTTACCAGCACATCGATCCTTCCCAGGAGGCACACCTGGTCGAACGCGACCACTCCAAGCTTGGATGAGTCGGCCACTGCGATGACCCGCCGGGACGCTTCGATCGCAGAGCGCTTCACCTCGGCCTCAGCCATCAGATGAGCAGTGACCCCTGCGGTCGGGTGGATCCCGCACGGGCTGAGAACGAAAGTGTCAAAGTGGAGCTTCGAAAAGCTGCGCTCCGACAGCCCACCGATGAGTGACAGCTCCCCGGGACGGACCTCGCCGCCGGGAAGTAACAGCCGCACTTGAGGTGCATCGTGCAGCTCGAAGACAGGCCGCAGGGCGAGCGGCATGATCGTCAAGCGCCGCCCCCGCAGAAGACGGGCCACCTCCATTGCCGTCGTGCCGCCGTCGAGAACGACCGTCTCTCCCTCGTCGAGAAGATCGGCGCACCGAGCGCCGATCCTGGCCTTTTCGTCGGTGTGGCCGAAGGCCCGCATGGCATAGGGGGTCTCCTCGGCGGTTTGGCGGGCACGGGTCGCACCCCCGTGCACCCGGCGGCAGATGCCGTCCCGTTCGAGGGCCTCGAGGTCCCGGCGCACGGTCATCTCCGAGCAGCCCAATGCGGTGGCCAAAGCCGCCACCTGAACCTCCTCGGACTCGCTCAGCGCCTCGACAATCTGGCGGCGACGCCCGACTCCATCCATGCCTGCAATCTAACATTAATTCTGTGTGATTGCACAACTAGGATGATAGATTTGGAAGTGGGTTTAGGACGGGGCGCGGCGGGCGGCTTCAACGATTTGTCGTATGAATGGCCCCTTGGACTCGGCGTAGTAGTTGACGTCGCGCCACCTTCCTGCCAACGATCGCTTGAGTGCCGCATACGCGTCGCGGTCGCCCAGACTGCAGCGGAGGTGATCGCGGAAGACCAAGTGACGTTCCTCGTCGTCGCTCCCAGCCCGCCAGATGTGGACGTGCACATCTCGGTTCGGCGTGCGGAACATCCGGTGGTTGACTTCTCGAACGCGCAGCACGTATCCCGCCTCCTCCAGGGGCGCCAGATACCCGTCTTCGTCGTTCGGATCATCGACGGTCACCATGATGTCGACGATCGGCTTTGCCGCCAGGCCCGGAACTGCGGTGGACCCGATGTGCTCCACCGTGCGTGCCACCGCTCCCACACCAGCGAGTATCCGTTGGCGGTGCTGCTCGAACACCCGGGGCCAAGATGCGTCGTAGTCCACAATCTTGACTTGGCGCTCCTCCCGACCGCCGATGAGAGCAGCGTCGAGGTAGGCGTCGTCCAAGTTCGGGGGAGGGTTCTCCACGGCCCAAGTCTGCCTCCTTGCTCCACCGGCGCACCCCACCGCGCTTTGGTCATTACGTTCAGCGCTCCCGCGACTCGATTCGTCGCCACCGCAGAAAGTCGATCCTTTCGACTGGCAGGTTCGCGGATCGGGCAATCTGGTTCTTCGTTCGAACGAAATCCCTAGCGAAGGAAGGAATCCTGATGCTGGAAAATGCCCAATCTTCGATCATCACCAAGTTCAGCAGCAGGTCCGTCGCCGAGACTGTGGACCGACTGAAACACCTCATCGCGGATCGAGGCTTTACGTTGTTCAGGGTCATCGATCACAGCGGCACAGCTGAAGAAGTTGGGGTGCAGATGCCCGATTCGAAACTCGTCATGTTTGGGAACCCGACTAAGGGTGCGGCGGTGATGCTCGTCGCCCCGCTCGCGGCGCTGGATCTTCCGCTCAAGGTCCTGGTCTGGGAGGACGGGAACGGAGTGGTATCGGTGAGTTACAACTCCCCGGGATTCATGGCCGAGCGGCTCCACATCGAGGGTGCCCTGCGTGCGCCCTTTGACGCAGTCGAGTCGATCGTTGACGAATTACTTGGTGCATAACGTGCCTACTCCGGCCACACTTGGGATCGGGGGGTGCCGCGGTCCTGGTCCGCTTTGGGGAACCGACAAGCCGTATTGCTCGTCTAAACGACCATGAGAGTCTTGTGTTCCGGTACTGGCACGCGGCCGAGTCATGATGGTTCCCTGAAGGCCTTACGCTGTCGATCGAATGCGGTCATTGCTGGGGGTCTGCTGGTGGTCGCCAGCCTGGCCGAATCCTGCGGAGGTCACGATGTCCTCAGGACCCGTGCTCCCGAACACCTCCCAGTCGGACACGTCACGACAACCTCGACGAGGACGGCGGGAGCAGCCCAGACATTTACCAACGTGGCCGTGATCGTCGGGGCGAGGACCGCCGACCAGGGAAATGCATTGGTCTTGATTTACAGCACCGGGGGATGTGCCGGCGAGTCGAGGTCAGTGCCGACGGCGACTGACACGGAGTCGACGTCAGCTGTGACGGTTCAGGTGTCCATGGCAGTGACACGTAAAGGACCTGTCTGCGCTGACTTCGGCCTGGGCGGATTCGTAAACCTGCCGTTGCACACTGCGCTCGGAACGCGAAGGCTCATCGACGAGTCATCGGGCAAGACCATCGTCGTATTCAACGGCGATGGACTCTTGGAACCCACCTGGTCGCCGCCGGGGTACGTCCTGCGATCCGAAGGCCCTGACGGCACCGCTCCGACCGATCGATGGATACGGGTCTGGGGGCTTGTTCCAACTGTGAATAGCAACGGGTGTGTCCCCGCTCCCCAAGACATCGTCTTGAGAGAAGGATATGGCCTTGCGCAGTTCCGACCCCCCACCAGCATCCCTCCCCCGACGAACTACCAAGTGTCCGGGCAGGTCGCCCAGGTCGACACCAGCGACTACGGAATGTTGTTTTGGCACCCCGCTAATCATCCTCCAGGGTGGCAAGTTGGGGTGCTCACCCAAGAGAAATGTCGCGGTGACCAACCTTTGCCCATCGACACGCTTATTCGCTTCGGAGACGGGCTTCGCTGACAGGCATCAAAGACGCCGCTGAGGCTACATAGATCGGACTCGGCTAAATGCCTTCAGCCAGACCACGCCTCTACGGTACGAGCGCGACGCGCGTCTATCGGCACCAAATTGGCATGGAGGTGTCAGCTACTGACGAAGATTGCCTGCTCGAGGCTGTAAGTCCCGGCGGGCAGGTTGTCCCGCAGGGATACCTTGGTGAACCCGTTGCCGGTCGGCTCAAGAATCCAGAACTGCGCGCGAGCCTCGGCACCGACGATCACATCTCCCGCATATCCAGCCAGGGAGGCCGCCGGCGACAGGTAGGTGTAGCCCGTCAAGTCGTCATTCAAGTACAGACCCGAAAGCGGAAGGCCAGTACTCCCAGTGCCTCTCAGAAGCTCCGGGATCGCGGCGATCGGATTCGGACCTTCGGGGAAGGTCGCGATCGTTCGCGTCCTCCCGGTTGAGTCCATCGCGACGACTGCGCCGCTCGCGCCGGCGTCGACTGTGAGGAGAGCCTCCCCGGCGACCGAACCGAATCGACCCGGTGCGATCACGAGCTCGTCGGCGCCTCCCGGCACGCCGTAGTTGCCGACGCTCTGGACTTGTCCCTGAGAGTCGATCGCGTACACCAGGCCGCCAGCAGGTTGAGGCCCGCCGGAACGCCCGGTGGCCGCGAGCAGCCGGAAACCGAAGCGGCCGACCGTATCGAATGCCAGCGCTCCGTCCGACGCAGGCGGGTAGGGCGCGGGGAGGCTTGCGAACAACGTCACGCTCGAGCCGTTCGGGCTGATCTCATAGATTTTGTTGTCCGGCGAATGGCAAAAGATCGTCCCGGGCGGGAACCCCTGGCTGCCGGGCGAGAGGATGCAGCGGGTCTCCTCCACCAGTCTTGGCATCGTCGCGAACAGCGAGAGGGGATGTCCTGCCGGCGGCGCCGCCCAGACCGTGTTTGTGGTGTTCTGGACGTAGAGGAACTGCCTGCCAGTCCAGACGAGGCTGTCCAACTTCTGCGTTGTTTTAGTGACCACGTCGAACCTCAGCGTTGGCGTCGAGGGGGCTTGACCCCGCGTCGCGCAGCCAGCCAAGAACGCACCTACGAGGATCAACGCGACCGTGCCAGCCAGGACGCGGGCTCCGTGAAATCCCCTCAATGCGCTGGTCACCGTCGCGCTCACTCGCGCAGGTTACTCGCGTCCCAGAATGCTGGCTTTGTGGGACAACCTGAGACACAGTGCAGCGCCGCGGGACGGCTTTGTTGCGGGTTACTAGCGCCTCGCGCCGGGTGATGGAGCGTCAGATAAGAAACGACGAGGTCGCTTGGTCGGCTATGCGCTGGCGTCAGGTCTTGGGTGTGCGGCCTATCGCCGGCCGCCGGCTGAGGTCGTGACCCGGCGCCGAGGTTTCTCCGGACCGGGACGGATCTGGCCCAACGGTTCTGCCCCGCAGGACAGTGTTGGTTCTGAGTTCTGCCCCTATCCTTGTCTTTCTCGGAAGCCCTGCCGATACTGATCGGGTGGCTGCCGGGCTTGAGGGCGTTTTGCGGGAGAGTTTGGAGCTCGGCTGGGGCATCGAAGTCGACCAGGGCACCGCAGTTGCCACGATCAAGTCCGACGGGCAGACCGTGGCTGAAGTAGTAGCAAGCATCGAAGGTGACGCTCTGGTCGCTCGAGTGCAGATCGGACGATGGGAAGAGTTCGGCGCTGCGAGGGCACAGTCTTTGGTGGAGGCTTTGGATTGCACCGCCGTCGGCTGCGGCGCCGTCCTTCTTCGGCTCGATTCTGCCGATCCGCTCTTGAGGAACCAGGCCCGGTTGAATGGTTTT
>CAZCCS010000112.1:0-8474 GCA_964497005.1 uncultured Acidimicrobiaceae bacterium
CTTCGGGCTCGATGACCCGCATGCAGGCAACCCGGCGCGCGGGTTCTTTGCCAAGAGACACGAGCAACTGGGGTCGGGTGTCGCACTCGGGAATCCGGTCTGCGCACCGGGTGTGAAACGAGCAGCCGGCTGGCGGATCAAGGGGGTTGGCGGGTTCGCCCGAAACGCGGGGAGCCGACCTTCCTAGATCGGGGACGGCCGATAGTAAGGCCTTGGTGTAGGGGTGCGAAGGGTTGGCGCAGATTTGCTCCGACGATCCCGACTCGACGATCTGCCCGAGGTACATGACGGCTATGCGATCTGCGACGATTCTCGCTGCGGCGAGGTCATGGGTCACGAAGAGGACGGCCATGTCGAGTTCCCGCCGCAAACGTCCGATGAGGTTCAACACCGTCGCTGCTAAAGACACGTCAAGGGCGCTGGTCGGCTCGTCGCACAGCAGTACCCCAGGAGGGACGACGGTCGCACGGGCCAGGGCAGCCCTTTGGCATTGGCCGCCCGACAGCTGAGCGGGTCGCGCGCCGGCGACTTCGGACGGGAGACCGACGAGCGCGAGAGCCTGGCGCACCCGGTCGGCCCGTTCCGCGCGACTCAGGTTCTGTCCCCGGAGCCGTTCGGCGATCAACTCCCCGATGGTGAGCCACGGCGTCAGCGATGCTCCGGCGTCCTGGAACACCATTTGAGCGGTGGTGTCCCTCGAGAACTCCACCTCGCCTTCGTCAGGCTGGTACAGCCCGGCGACCGTGCGAAGCAACGTCGACTTCCCGCACCCGCTCTCTCCCACCAGTGCGACCGCCTCACCCTTGTCAACTTCGAGCGACAAGCCTCGGAGGGCGTGGAGCTTCAGCTTCTTCCAGCCCGATCTGACCGGGAACGCCTTGTGAACCGCGTGCACCAACACAGCGGGGTCTCGGCCACCCGGCCGCTCCTTTCCGTGCGGCCACCGGTCGGAGTTCTCCCCGGATTGGAGCTGCTCGGACGCTTGGACGGGGTTGAAGCACGCAACCAAGTCGTCCTTCGCTGGGTCCGGGTCGATTGTGGTCAGCCGCGGCATCTCGGTGGCGCACTGCGCGGTTCGCTTGAAGCAGCGCGGTTCGAAGGGGCACCCCGCAGCGTGAGCGCGAGGGTCGGGCGGTTCACCGGGGAGGGTCCGGATCGGTCTGGCACGATCAGAATCCAGAAGCAGCCGCGACTTGAGAAGCCCGCGGGTGTAGGGGTGACGGCTCGCCGCGAACATCGAGCTTGCGGTTCCAACCTCGGCGAGTCGACCCCCGTAGAGGACGGCGATTCGATCGCTTATCTGAGCGGCCACTCCGAGGTCGTGGGTGATCAGGATGAAGCTGGTGCCCATTCGGTCGCAAAGGTCGCGCAGGAGTTCCAGGATCTGGGCCTGGACGGTCACATCGAGTGCGGTGGTCGGCTCGTCGGCGATCACCAGGGTCGGTGATCCAGCGATCGCCATCGCGATCATCACCCTTTGGCGTAACCCGCCCGACAGCTCGTGGGGGTAAGACTGGATCCTCCGTTTGGCGTCGGGAATGCCTACGGACTCGAGAAGCTCGAGCGCGGAGCCTTCGTCGCCGGCGGCCTCGCCGACCTGCCGGCCCACGCGCATCGTCGGGTTGAGGGATGTCATCGGATCCTGGAAGACCGCTCCGAGGTATCGCCGGCGCACGAGACGACGTTCATCGGGCCTGGCGGTCACCATGTCGGTGCCGTGAACCACTGCCTTTCCCCGAACGGCGGGGGCGGACGCGGTCGGAAGCAGACCCAGCAGGGTGAGGCCGAGCACCGATTTGCCCGACCCGGACTCGCCGACCAGTCCGAGGATCTCCCCCGGTGCAACGTCAAGGGTGACGCCCCGCACTGCCTGCACGATGCTGTCGCGCCTATTGAACGAGACGTGCAGGTCTTCTATCGCCACCAGGCTCCCGCCGTCGCCGCGAGACCCCGCGACGGGTTGCAAAACCGCTTCGGCCGGAACGGCCGGCGGACGCAAGCGCGGAAGCCGGAGGACGGTGGTCATGACTTGCCCGTATAGGTCAGATCGCCGAGGACGACAGTGTCCGCGGTTGGCAACTGGAAGTACCAGCCGCCGACCCCGGCGTGCGATACCACAACATCCCGGACATCGGCGATGCTGATCCACTCGCCGGACTGGGCGACCAGGGAACCAGCCTGGGCGTAATCGGATTGGATGATCGACGGGTCGGTGGCATGCAAACCGGCGTCCATCAGGGCGTCGGCTTGGGGCACGGAGCCGTGCAACTCGTTGAGGGAGCCGTTGGTGTTGGAAAAGATCCGGATCCAGCTGTCGGGATGTGCGTCGTCGGGGTTCACCGTCCAAACCAGGAGGTTGGGCAACTGCGCCGCCGGGGTACTGGCGTAGTTGAAGACCTGGCTGATCGGAACACCGTGCACCTGGACGCTGAGGCCGTCCGCGTCCAGTTCGGTCTGGATGAACTCGGCGACGCGTTGGTTGGTGGGGTCATCTGTCGAGTAGGCGAGGGTGATGCTCGTAGACCCCCCAGCGGTTTTGAGCGCACTCTTGAGGACCGAGGGGTCGTATGCCGGGTTGTCGGCGGCCATTCCGGCGGGGAACTCGTCGACCGGGTAGGCCTGGGACGACACCGTGGCCAATGAGTTGCCGTAGACGCTGGTGACGATCGCCGCCTTGTCGATCGCCTGGCGCAGCGCGGATCGAACGGATTGGCTCCTGAAGATCCCCAGGGCTGGGTTCACGTACAGCATCGCCTTCAGCTGGGCGGGAAATTCGTGGACCACGAAGTCGGAACTCGACTTGAAGCTCTCCACCGCGTTGACCGGCAGCCCGTGGAGAATCATCGAAAGCTTCCCGTTCTGCAACTCGGCCTGCTGCACGCCGATGTCCGGCACGATGCTGATGTTGATCGTGGTGTAGTAGGGCTTGGAACCCCAGTAGCCGGAGTAAGCCGAAAGTACGTAGTGGCTCCCGGGCACGAACTGGCTGATGTTGTACGGCCCGGTGCCGGCGTCGTGGGTCTTCAGGTATTCCTGGGCCCAATCACCGTTGGCGTTCGCGGCGGTGACTCCGGTCTCATGTGCTTTGACGGTCGCGGGGCTCACCACCTTTGGCCCGTACGGCGCGGCCAAGTAGTCCATGAACGCTGCGACGGGCTGGTTCAGGCGGACGACAAAGGTCAGCGGGTCCGGTGTCTCTGTGGACACGACGTTGGCGAGCATGTAGGCCGGCGCCGAGTTCACGCCGGTACGGCGTTGAAAGCTGAAGGCGGCCGCCTGCGAGTTGACGGCGGTTCCGTCGTGGAAGGTGACGCCGGGGGTCAGGTGGAAGGTGTAGGTCTTGCCGTCGGGCGAAACGGTCCAGCTCTGGGCGAGCCCTGGAACGATCTTCGCGGTCCCGTTGGCGTATTTGACCAAGCCTTCGTAGACGGATGTCACGACCGCGTTGCCCTCGATTTCATAGAAGATGTCCGGGTCGGGCACTTGCATGTCGGCGCCGAAGGCCAGATCGACAACATGCGACGACGAAACTGCCAGTGACGCCGCGGACGGCGCCGAACCATTGGACGACGCGTTGCCGCAGGCGGCCGCGATAGCTGCGATGCCCATCGCGCCGGCCGCCAAGGCTCGCCGGCGGGTTCGGGTCGGATGGTGGTTCACGGGTGTGCTCCTGTTCGGCTGGGTGCTCGGATGGTCAATGGCGGATTGATCCCCCGTTGGTGCAGATGGCCTGTCCTGTAACGAAGCTCGCTGCTGGGCTAGCGAGCCAAGTCACGAGCGCGGCGACGTCCTCCGGGGTGCACAGACGTCCCGCGGGGACGTCTCCGAGAAGACGTTGGCGAATGGCCTCGAGAGAAGTGCCGGCCAGATCCGCCTCGGCTTGTTCCTCAGCTAAGACCATGTCGGTCTCGACGGTTCCCGGGCAGACCGCGTTGACGCATATTCCAAATGGCGCCAACTCGACCGCCGCGGCCTGCGTGAGGCCGACCACTGCGAACTTGGTGGCGCTGTACCCGGCCAGAAGCGGGGCGGCGAGCAGCCCGAGATCCGAGGCAACGTTGATGATCCGCCCGCCGTGTCCGGCTGCCTTCATTGCGGAGCCGGCGGCCTTCAATCCGTGGAATGTGCCGAAGAAGTTGGCGTCCATCATCGATGCCATGTCCGCGATCGACGTCTCGAGCAGTGGCGACAGGCGCGAGATGCCGGCGTTGTTGACCCACACATCAAGGGAGCCGAGCTCCGACAACGCAGCCTTGGCGAGTTGCTCCGAAGTCTCCGGATCGCCCACGTCCCCCTGGACAGCGAGTGCCTTCGCGCCGAGAGCTGCGACCCGGTCAACGGTCTCCTGGAGGGCAGCCTCGTCGGATCGCCACCCGAGGACCAGGTCGCAGCCGTTGCGTGCCAATTCGCAAGCTATGCCTCTCCCCAGGCCCCGACCGCCGCCTGTCACAACCGCGACGCGCCCGCTCACCGGCCGACCATCCAACGGAACGGAGCTAGGTGTCGGCTGTCGAATTCGATAAGCCGTTCAGGGTGCCACTGGATCCCCAGTACGCCCGGACCCTCCACGGCTTCTATCACTCCGTCAGCACTCCAAGCCGTGGCCCTGAGCACTGGTCCCGGGTCGTCCACCGCTTGGTGATGAATCGAGTTGACCCGCTGGGTCCCGCCGAGAACGAGAGCAGCGACCGAGCCCGTTTCCGCGGTTATGCAATGAACGGGTTCCCCTTCTCGTTCCTCCTCCTCGTGGCCGACGTAGCCGGCGGACGGAAGGTCTGGAATGAGGGTGCCGCCGAGAGCGGCGGCGAGGAGTTGGATGCCTCTGCAGATGCCGAGCACCGGGCGCCCGCTGTCCATGGCCGCAGACAACGCGGCCACCTCGAGCTGATCTCTGTCGAGATCGGTGTCCTTCTCTCCTCTGCCGCGCTCGGCTCCGTACACAAGGGGATCCACGTCGTTGCCTCCGCTCAAGAGGACGGCATCGCAGGTCAGGATCAGATCCACAGTCCGCTGCATGTCGGCGCCTGGACCGGCTGGCACGATCACGGGCTGGCCACCGCTGGCGGTGACCGCGTCGACGTAACCCCGGTGCACCGAGTATCGCCGGACCGGACTGCGCCCGATCAAGAGCGCGACCATCGGGGTCCTCATCGGTCCGCCTCCTGAATGCTCGACGGCGACGGCGCGCCTGGAAGAGGCGGCGCGATGGCCGGGATGTGGTCGACTAGGGGCGGCTCTTCTACGCGCCCCCGCTCGACGAGCGCCGAGATCGCGGAGACGGTCCTCGAGAAAAGGTGCCGGCCGAGTTCTGCTGATGCCTCCGACGGCCGCCCGGTGACCCCGTTCGTGGACAACGACGTCGCCGTATAGCGGAACACCAGGTCCGCGGTCCGGTCCGGGTCGTCGCTCGACGAGAGGCGGTCGAGGTTGACCAGATGCGGCGCGACGGCGAGCATCAACGACGTCTCCGTACGGTTGGCGTGGATGTCTTCGCCGTCGGCAGCCGTTTCGGCCGCCACCTCGGGATCCGCGGACCACCAGCCGACCACTGCGACCCGGAGGTCCGGGCGTTCGAGGCGAAGGTGGTCTGACGCGACCATCAGCGACGCGTGGTTCCCGAAGTGTGCGTTGACGACCAGAACGCGCCGAAGCCCGGAAAGGCTTGCCCACTCGATCGTCTGGCGGACTACCGACGCGAGCCCTTCTGGGCTAAGTGACAGCGTGCTCGGCAGATGCTTGCCGTGACCGTAGCTGCACCCGAACCAGATCGGAGGCAGGACCATCGCGTGGGTTTCGACGGAGACGGCTTCGCAGATCGCGTTGGCGATGATCGTGTCGGTCCCCGATGGTAGGTGTGGGCCGTGCTGTTCGGTGGCCCCGACCGGGAGCAGCCCGACTTCCGTGGGCCGGGCGTCGAGTGCCGCGCCCAGTTCGGGCCAAGCAAGGTCCGACCAGAGGAGTGGTTTGGTGTCGCGCATCGTCATGGCGGGTTCAGAACCTGGTGAGGTAGGTCGCCTTCTCCCATTCGCTTACCTGCGAGTGGTACGCGTTCCACTCACCGATCTTCATGTCGACGTACGCCGACACGAACTGGGGAGGGAACACTTCGCGGACGAGCGGGTCGGACTCGAAGGCCTCGACCGCTTCGAGGAGATTCCTTGGCAGCCGGGTCGCCGTGAGATCCGAGGAACTCGGGCCTGTCTTGGTCCAGTCGTATGTCAGGTCCTCGACCGGGTCGCCGGGGTCGAGGTTCTCGCTTATCCCCTCGAGTCCGGCGGCGAGAAGGAACGCTGCGGTGAGGTACGTGTTGGCCGCCGAGTCGACCGCCCGGTTCTCGACGCAAGGTCGGTTGCGGGGCAGGCGCAGCATGCAGGAACGGTTGTTGTCCCCGTAGGCCGCCCACACCGGGGCCCAGGACACGTTCCCGTCCGACAATCGGGGTTGGAGGCGCTTGTAGGAGTTGACCGTGGGCGTACATATCGCGGCCAGCGCCGGGGCGTGACGGAGGATCCCCGCAACGAACCCGTAGGCGGTTTTGCTCCAACCTCGGCCCTTGGCGTCGTCGGCGTCGCGAAAGAGGTTCTCGCCCGTTTCCAGGTCGGCGAGGCTCATGTTGAAATGAGCACCGGAGCCCCACCCCTCGGTGTACGGCTTGGGCATGAACGTAGCGAGCAGGCCGACCCCCTTGGCTATCTGCTTCGCCATCAGCCGGAAGAGGGTGAGCCGGTCCGCCATCTGCAACACGGGCGCAAAGTCGAAGTCGAACTCGTACTGGCCGTCACCGCCCTCGTGGTCGAAGCTGAACACGCCGAAGCCGGTGTCGTTCATCGCCTTCACCATCGGGTCGAGGAAGTCCATGGCGTCGAGGGTGCTCTCGACGTCGTACGCAGGCGTAGGACGGAGCATCCCGGTCGGGGCGACTGGCCGGAGATAGGTCCACGCCGGCTCTTCGGGTGGCTTGATGACATAAAGCTCTGTCTCGACACCCAGGTTCATGGTGAACCCGGCCTCCGCTGCGGCCTCGACCTGACGTTTGAGAATCGAGCGGCTACACAGCGCGAACGGCTCGACGCCTCCGTAGTAGAGGTCCGCGGCCATGAACGCGAACCGCGTGTCCCAAGGCAGGACCTGAAGGGTCGCCGGGTCCGGCACGGCCACACATTCGTCCTCGTCGGGCGTCATCTGCCCCAAGTCCCCCATGCCTCGAGGGGTGTAGCGCTCATGGCCGGCGATCAACTCGGGGAGATGCGATACCGGCACGCACTTGGACTTGGCTCGACCGTTGACGTCTATGAACGAGGCGAAGACATATTCCACGCCGCTCTCTGCTAGCCCGTCGGCGAGCTGCTCGTGTTCTTCGCTGGTCTCCTTGATGGTGTCCATTTCCAGAACCTCCTTGACGCTCTTCGTTCCAATCCGCGGGCGGTGCTTGAGGCCTTCCGGAAAGGCAAAGCCCGGGAAGCCATTGGCCTCCCGGGCTTTTCTCCCTCCGTGTCACACCTTCGCGGCTCGGCTCCGGTGTGTGCCCCTCTTGGACCAGACCTTCCGACTTCGCCGGCGTGCTAGCCGGATCGGAACTGCGGAACCCTAGGGGCAGCTGAAATTGTGTACTGCGCCGTACTGTAGGAGTCGGTCGTTTCGCGGTTGTGTCGCAAAAGTGAACGCTGGGTTTCGGTCGGTCCGCGGCTTCAATAGCTCATCCGGGGTAGAGCGCAGTGAGGTTGAGGCTGTAGGGGTACGCGGTCACATGCCCCGCATTGATTCCCTTGAGCCATGGCTGAGCGACGAACACGTCGTTTCGGTTGGCGATGTTCATGTAGCAGCCGGTCTGAGCCGCCTCGTCCCCCACCTTCCCGAACAACGTGAGATCGCCTATCGAGACGGCCTGGTTGAGCTGGTCGCTCGAGTTCGGCACATTGCAGTGGAGAAAGTTGATCCCGCCGTTCGGGTCGAAATCGATGTGCGCCCACTGGTACGGGTCGTACGCGTCGGGCCATCCGTATTCGACCAGCAGGTCGGGGGCTCCCGACGGGTTGCCCGGCGGCGCCCAACCGTAAATGGTGGATGTCTGGTAGCCGACCGATTTCACCGACAGACCCGCGGCGTCGAGTTGATCCGTCATCAGCGAGGCGATCAGCTGGTCGTCCGGGGAGCCGGTGTCGTAGCCGATGGTGAAGCTGCGCTGCGACGACGGAAGGGTCCCTAACAGCTTCTTGAGCACGCTCGGGTTGTACGGGTAGTTCTGGGCACCCAATCCCTGGGGCAGGAGAGAAGCCGGGTAGGCGGTGGCTCCCAAGGTGCCGTGGCCGCTGTAAACGTCCGCCACGATCTGCTTCTGGTTGATCGCTTCGAGAAGCGCGAGCCGGTTGGCGGGGGTGGTGAGGAAGCTGGATGCCGGGTTGAGGTAGGCGAGCTCGACAGTGAGGGTGGGTAGGGAGTATTCGACGACAGACCTGTCGTGGCTGTAGGAGTTG
>CAZCCS010000113.1:0-5528 GCA_964497005.1 uncultured Acidimicrobiaceae bacterium
GATCGTCGCGCTGGCGGGATCCCTGTTGGCGTGGCGGTCGGCGTCGCGTCGACTTGACAGCGCTGGAGCGCAGCTGGTCGACACCCGGGGCGAGCTGGAGGCGGCACGTCTGGCCGAGGAGTCGACGCGCGACGAGCTGACCGGCGAGCGCCGGCGGGGGAGCGAAGCGGCGAAACGGGCTGCAGACGCCGAGCAGCGTGCCAGCCGTGCGGAGCACCGGGCCGCCGACGCAGAGTCGGCGGTGGCGGCGCTGATCTCGGCTCGTTCGCCGGCGATGTTCGCGGAGATCGAGAGGGTGCGGCTCGAGCGGGAATGGAAGGAGGTCGCCGGGCCGGATGCGGGGCTGCCGGTGCGCTGGGACGGTTCGCTGCACAACGCCTTGGCGGTGGAGCTGGAGATAATCCGCGAGGTCACCGGGACTCCGGGACGTCTGGAGCAAGGCGGCGAGGGGGCAGGTGCCGGTGCTGATGAGACTGGAGTCTGGGTCCTCGGCGCGCTCGGGGGTGAGTTGTTGAGGGTGGTGGCCCGCTACGCCGACGAGGTCATCGTCCGGCTGGAAGCGGGGCCGGAGGCGGCGCCGGCGATCGTGGCCGAGGGCTTGGGTGGCATCGTCCCGACGGATCTGTCCTCGATCGAGATGGGGGCGAAGGCCTTGGGTGTCAGCTTGGACGTGGAGGAGACCGGCGACGGCTTTGTTGCGAGGCTGTCGGCGGAGGCGGCGCCTCCTCGCCCTGGAGGTCCGTTTGCCTCTTCCGGCGATGGGGTTGTCTAGCCCCGGAGGTCGCGCTCCCTTTCCCGGCGGAGCAGTTCCCCAAGCTCGGCCTCGTAGCCGGCGTACGCCTCCCTGAGCCTGCCGCCCGGCCAGCCGGTGGGGAGCAGCTCGGGCGGGAGCACGGGGTCATCCCGGAAATGCCTCACCATGGCGGTGGCGACCATGAACCTCTGCGCCATGTCGTCGACCGCTTCGAGTGCGGAAAGCAGACGGATCGCTCTCCCCGCCCACGCCTCGAGGTCCCAGAGCGAGGCGGCGAGCGCCGGCGCCGGCGGTTGGTCGAAGCCGGGGGTGGCGTCGAAGCGCATGACCCGGTCGTTGAGGTGGTCGGGCCAAGACCTGACCAGGTTGTCGGGACGTACCCACACTCCTTGGCGCAGCTCGGCGAGGCGGAGGCTGGACATCTCCGAGCCGAGGGCAAGGCGATCGGCCGCCGACCGGACCGACGGGGACGCGACGGCCAACTCCCAGCCGCCTGCCCATGGCCGTGTCACCGGGTGGTGACCCTCGTCCTGGCGCCTTTGGCGGTCCAGAAGCCGGGCGGTGAGGCGGTAGTCCCGGTCCTCGGCGACCACGTCGCCGTCGCCGGCGAGCCGGGACAACGCCACCCGGGTGGTGCCTTCGGAGATACCGAACAGCTCCGCGGTCCTCACGAGGATCTTCACCGGGAGGCGGGGCGGGTGGGTGCCGAGCAGCACCGACAGGATCACCGACCGGGCGGTCAGCGGTTGCAGCCCGAGGGTTTCGGCCAGTGAGTCGGTGTCCGTCCGCTGGACGTTGCTTTCAGTCAAGGCGGGCGAGCGAGGCGGTGTCCCTGTTGGCTTGTTCCCACGACAGTGCGCACGCCGTCGAGCAGAACTGCAGGACGCTGCCGTCCTGGCCGAAGCGGGTGTCCAGGCCGGCGATCGCCGGGAGGACCAGTCCGCAGCACGGGTCGGTCACCATTGAGTCGTCGACCCCGATCTCGAGGAGGCTGGCTTCGAGGGGCCTATCGAAGCCCTGGGCCGGGTAGGGGAGGGCCGCCCCGACGGACACCCAGCGAGGCGCCCTGCTGGCGACCTCCCTCGTAGCAAGCGTTTGCCCCGGGGCGGCGGCGTCGCACAATCGGGCCGCCACGTTGGTGGCCCGCCCGATGTAGTCGTCGCCCTCGAACATGATGACCGGGCCTTGGGCCAGGCCGGCCCGGATCTGCAGCGGCACCTCGGTGGGGACCATCGCAGCCAACTCGACCACCATCGAGACCACCGAAGTGGTGTCACCGGAGCTGAGCATGGCGCCGTCTCCGAGCCACTTGGTGACCCGCACACCCCGCCGGGCCGCCACCTCCCGGATCCTGGTGCGGAAGCTGGCGAGCACCAGGACGGTCTGCTCGTCTCCGAACCTCTCAGTGAACGCGGTGAAGCCACAGAGATCGAGAAAGGCGAAGCAGCGTTCTACGCGCAAGGGTTTTGCTCTTCGGTCGTCTGTCGGGCGAGCGTGCTCAGGGCGGTTTCTTGGAGTGCGGGCGCGGGACGCCCGGCCCCACGACAGGCTACAGGCTGCGCGCGAGGGGGCCCGAGCGAGACGGGGAAGGTGGCCGGAGGGCGTGGCCGGGGCGTCCCGGAGCCGCCTGGGTGCCAGCTGTCTTTTCCACCCCTTCCAGCGCTGTTGGGTAGCTTTAGGCAACTATGGTTGACCAAGTCTACCCACCCGCACTTTCGCCGTAGCTGCGTGGCTGCTTCTCGCAAGGGGTGCGACTGCCGACCAACACGCCGGCTAGCAACGCCGGCGGATGGCGTGGACCCCAGAGGCGTTAAGCCACCCGGCCGGCGAGCACGAACCAGGATCCCATCGGAACGATGTGCACCTGGGCTCCCGTGTACGGAGCCTCGATGATCTCGCCGTTGCCCACGTACATGGCCACGTGCTGACCCGGATCAGACGGGAAGACCAGGTCACCCGGCTGCACCTGTGAGATGGGGATGTGGGTGGTATCCGCGTACTGCGCCCCGCTGTAGTGCGGCAACGAGATCCCCACCTGCTCGTACGACCACATGGTCAGACCCGAGCAGTCGAAGGTGTTCGGGCCGGCGGCACCCCACTGGTACCAGTCGCCGACACGGCTCTCGGCGGCCGCGACCGCTCCGGAGGCTCCGTGGCCCGGAGGCGGCGGAGGGCCGGCGAGCAGGACGGCACTCGGAGCGCTCACCGTCCGCGCCCGTGCTGCAGCAGCCTGCGCCGCGGCTTGCATGCGAGCCAAAGCTGCCGCGGCGGCAGCAGCCCTCTCCTCAGCCTGCTTCTGGGCGACGAGGGTGGCCACCTGCCCGTTCACCTGGTTCTGGGTGGCCTGAAGCTGCGCCGCGAGCGAAGCCGCCGCTTGGCGGTCCTGGCTGACCTGGGCAAGCTGCGCTTGGGCCGCAGTCGTCTGCTGCTGCAGCTGAGCCTTGGCCGCCTGCTCCTGCAGCGCCGCCAGGCGGAACTGGTCGATGGCGTCGTGCTGGTTGGCCGCCAGGCTGTTGACGTACTCGGCTCTCAGGAGGCTCTGGTTGGCAGAGGCCATCGCACCGCCCGATGACAACGGGCTGTTGCCGCCGTGGACGTACGCCTGCACGGCGTCCATCTTCAGAGCAGACCGGGCCTTGTTCGCGCTCGCCTCCGCCGCGGCGACCTGCTTGGCGGCCTGGGCCACCTGGGTCTGGAGCGCGTCCGCTCGCAGCTGGGCTGCGTCGTACTGCTCAGAAAGGGCCTCTTCTTGAAGGCCGAGCGCGTTGATTCGAGACGCGAGCGAGGCAGCTTTCGCCTTCAGGTCCGAGATCTGGTCAGCAGAGGCGCGTGAGGCCAAGAGACCGGATGAGGCGGCCGCGACCATTGTGGTCGCAACCAGGACCCGACCCGCGTGCCGACGGAAATTCCACGTGCACGTAGTCACAACGGGATTTCACCTTAGGTGACCCGTCACACCCGATCAAGCCAATCGCGGGTCCGCCCCCGCGCCGGCGCTACCTCCGCGTCACCTCCGCGTCAGCTCAGGCGCTCCACGATCATCGCCATCCCCTGCCCGCCGCCGACGCACATCGACTCGAGCCCGATGGTCTTGCCCTCGGTTTGAAGGCCATTGATCAGCGTCGCCATGATCCTGGCGCCCGTCATGCCGAAGGGGTGGCCGAGGGCGATGGCACCACCATGGACGTTTAATTTGTCCCAGTTGATGCCCAAATTCCGGGCCGAGGGGACCACTTGTGCGGCGAACGCCTCGTTGATCTCGACCAGGTCGACGTCGTCGATGGTCATCCCCGCCCGGCCCAACGCCTGGCGGCACGCCTCGACCGGGCCCAGCCCCATGATCTCCGGATCGAGCGCGGTTACCCCCGATGCCACGATCCGCGCCAACGGGGTGATCCCGAGATCACGGGCCTTGGTGTCGCTCATCACGACAACAGCCGCCGCCCCGTCGTTCAACGGGCAGCTGTTCCCCGCGGTCACCTCGCCGTCGGGCCTGAAAGCCGGTTTCAGTTCTGCGAGCTTCTCGACCGTCGTTCCGGGGCGCGGCCCGTCGTCCTTGGTCACCTCGGTCCCGTCGGCGAGGGTGAGAGGGCTGATCTCCCGCTCGAAGAAACCGTTCTCCTGCGAAGCCACCGCCCGGTTCTGCGACAGCGCCGCGAACTCGTCCATCTCCTGGCGGGTGACGCCCTCCTTCTCCCGGACGTTCTCGGCGGTCTGACCCATGGCGATGTAGATGTCGGGGAGCCCTTCCTCCGGTTGCCAGGTGCCCCCGCCGCCCAGCGAACGGCTGGCGCTGCGTTCCTCCGCGTCCCGGAACAAGGGGTTGTGGGTGTCGGCATGTCCGTCCGCCATGCCCTGCCCGAACCGGCTGACTGCCTCTACGCCGGCTGAGACGAACACGTCGCCCTCTCCCGCACGGATCGCGTGGGCGGCCATGCGGATTGTCTGCAGCGACGAGGAGCAGTACCGGTTGACCGTCGTTCCGGGCACTCCCGGCATTCCGGCGAGAAGAGCGACCACCCGGGCCATGTTGTAGCCCGCCTCGCCGGCGGGCTGGGCGTTGCCGAGAAGCAGGTCTTCGACGTCGGCGGGGTCGAGCTGGGGCACCTTGTCGAGGACCGCTTTCACCATCTGCGCCGCCATGTCGTCAGGCCGGAGGCTGACCAGTGAACCCTTGAAGGCCCGGCCGATGGGGCTGCGGGCGGTGGCGACGATCACGGCTTCGGGCATTTGCTCTCCTACAAGGTCGGGCTGAACGTTCCTGTTGTACCTGATCCGGAGGCGGTTGGGCACCTCGAGCCGTCGCCTTTACATCCAACCTGTCACTACCCTGGAGCCTCGATGAGCGATCTCGGCGTTGCGCCGGTCCAGCAGGACCCCACCCTCGACGGCGACCACGAGCGGATGGCACATATCGTGCTGGAGGGGTGGAAGCCGGAGGAGGGCGATTTCGTCTCGGCCGGACCGACCGTCGTGGAAGGCCTGGTGAACGGGACCGCCGTGAAGGCCCTCTGCGGCAAGATCTGGGTCCCGTCGCGCGACCCGAAGCGCTACCCGCTGTGCCCGACCTGCAAGGAGATCGCAGAGTCGATGGGCTGGAAGGTTCCCGCCGTCTAGAAAAAGACCCCGCGACGATGCCGGTCACGCCGGCTCGGGAGGGTACGGCGCCCCCTCGCCGATCATCCGTTGCATCGCCATGACGCGCGCCGGCCGGCGAATACCCAGCGCAGCCACGAGGCGACCTGCCCTGCCGTAGGCGACAACGAAGCGCTCG
>CAZCCS010000113.1:5538-8388 GCA_964497005.1 uncultured Acidimicrobiaceae bacterium
CTCGTCCTCGAAGCTGCCCTCGATGAGCGAGACCTCGTCTCCGGGGACCGTCTCGCCCACGAACTGGATCTTCAGCCCGAACTGGTCGGACCAGAAGTACGGGACGGGTGAGAAGGGGGGCGCCGAGTCCCCCTCCAGCAGCGTCCTGGCCGCGGCTTCCCCCTGCTCGATCGCATTCGTCCAGTGCTCGATCCTCGCCAGGCGCGACCAGCTCGGGTGCGGCCACCGTGCGACATCACCCGCCGCCACCACACCCGGGATCGGGCGGCCGCCGGACAGGACGCGGAGGCGTTCGTCGCAGAGGACCCCGTCGTTGAGGTCCACCTCGGTGTCCTCGAGCCAGCGGGTCTCCGGGACGACCCCGATGCCCACGACGATGACGTCGGCGTGCACGATCTCCCCGCCGTCCAGCCGCACTCCCTCCACCCGTTGCTCGCCGACCGGTTCCTCCACGATCGCGTCTGTCCGAAGGTCGATTCCGCGCCGGCGGTGCAGATCCGCGATAACGAGACCGATGGTCTCTCCAATAGCCCTGTCGAGAGGGACGGAAAGCGCCTCCAAGACCGATACGCGCAGACCTCGTTCGGCCGCGCTCGCCGCCACCTCGAGCCCGATGAACCCGGCTCCGATCACCGCAACGCTCGATGCTCGGGCGAGGTCGTCGCGCAGCCCAACGGCATCGTCAAGGGTCCTCAGATAGTGCACGCCTTTGCCGGGATGGAAGTTGCGAAGCCGGCGCGGACGGGCACCCGTCGCCACGACGAGTAGGTCGTAGGGGATCTCTTCACCGCCGTCGACCCGGACCGCACGATTGACGGGGTCCAGGCCGGTCGCGTTCACGCCGAGCAGCCATTCGGCGTCGAGATCGCTGGGCTCCGGCAGCGCTGTCTTCTCGGGTGGAACCTTGCCGGTGAGGACCTGCTTGGACAGCGGAGGCCGGTCGTATGGACGGTGTCTTTCGGCGCCGATGATCGTGAGCCGCCCGTCGTAGCCCCCGCGCCGCAGCGTCTCTGCTGCCCGTAGACCCGCAAGCGAAGCACCCACCACGACGGCTCCTGACACGGCCGAAGACGATACCGGCCGGCTGTCGGACACGGGACTTTCCGGTTTTCGCGCTTAGCAACACGTATTACTCAAGCGTCCCTGTCGGGGGGCCGACGAACTTGCGTCAGTCCGAGCAAGTAGGCGAGGGAATGAACAAGGTCCGACATCAACCTCTGACCGCGCGCGGCTTTGCGGCCGCCGCTTTGGCCACAGGCGCACTTCTCGTCTCGGGAACGTCGATTCTCAGCGCGGCCGCCATGTCGTCGAGCGCGACCGCGACGGCCCACCGCTCGACCCAGTCGGCTCCGGCAAACCGTGCCGAGCGCCGGGCCCAGCAGAAGCTCGCCAAGGCCTCTCCGAGCGCCTCGAAGCCCCAGGCGGAGGTGAGCACCAGCGCAGCCGCGCCGGCTGGTCCGGGCGCCCACGTCGGGGTGGCGGCATCCACCGCGGGGGGTTCGGTAGTCGCGGCGTCGCCGACCGCGGACGGCAAGGGTTTCTGGATGGCGTGGAGCAACGGCGCGGTGACCACTGAAGGCGACGCGAATTGGCTCGGCGACGTCGCCGGCGTGCGCCTCAATGGTCCCATCATCGGCATCGCTCCGACCCCGTCCGGTCACGGGTACTGGCTGCTCGGGCGGGACGGGGGTGTCTTCTCCTTCGGTGACGCCGGCTTCTACGGGTCGACCGGCGGGATCCGGCTCAACGCGCCGGCGCTTCAGATGGTTTCAACCAGCGACGGCCGGGGCTACGACTTCGTCGCCGGCGACGGGGGGATCTTCACCTTCGGCGACGCAAACTTTTACGGCTCGACCGGAGCGGTCCATCTCAACCAGCCCGTCGTCGGCATGGCGAGCACCCCGGCCGGCAACGGCTACTGGCTCATCGCCAGGGACGGAGGAGTGTTCACCTTCGGGGCGGCCGGCTTCTACGGCTCGACCGGGGCAACCCACCTGAACGCCCCGGTGGTGAGCATGGCGCGTACTCACTCCGGGAACGGATATTGGTTGGTCGCCCAGGACGGCGGCGTGTTCACCTTCGGCGACGCGCCGTTCCTCGGCTCGGCGGTCGGCAAGACGGGCGGCAGCCCCGCTATAGCGGTAGTGGCTACCGGCGACGGCGGCGGCTACTGGGTCGTCGCCGCGAACGGCTTGGTGATCCCGATGGGAGATGCGTCTTTCGCTTCCGGACCGATCGCGGCCGCGGTGCCGACCGACAACAACTTCACCTTCGAGGTCACCAACTCCGCCGGCGCGCCGGTCCGGTGGAATCCTTGCGAGTCGGTCCACTACGCGGTCGTCTACCCGGGTGCTCCCGCCGGCTGGCAGAACGATGTCAGCAACGACATCGCCCAGCTGAGCCAAGCCACCGGCCTGTCGTTCGTCAACGACGGCACCTACGCGAGCGCCTCGGCCGTTCCTTCCAGCTCCAAGATCGTGATCAGCTGGGTGTCCGGCCTGACCGGGGGCGACACCATCGGCCTCACGACATACAGCTATTACAACTCGGCGCCCTACACGCCCGAGATCGTTTCCGCCAACGTCCAGCTGCTGGCCACCTTGCGGAGTGGAGGCGGCCTCGCCGGCGAGCAGCCGGTGCTGCTCCACGAGCTCGGCCACGCCGTCGGTCTCGGTCACGTGAACGCCAACGAGATCATGAACCCGGTCGACCAGGGCTTCACCACCTACCAGGCCGGCGACCTGAACGGCCTCCAGCGCCTCGGCACGGCCGGCGGCTGCGCCGGCTTCTACGGGTAAAACGGTCCGCCGGCGCCGGCGCCGGCGGGGCTCCGCCGCCGCGTCGCCGCTC
>CAZCCS010000114.1:0-8371 GCA_964497005.1 uncultured Acidimicrobiaceae bacterium
GGCACGCGACGCGCGCCTCGCCAGGAGATACGCGCCGGCGCTAATCGGCAGCAGCGCGGCCGCGACGATTCCATCGAGCCACCAATGGTTGGCCGTCGCCACCACCGCGAAAACGGTCGCCGCGGGGTGCGCCACCACCAACCATCTCCACCGGCTCCGGCTGACCGCGATTACAGCTACCGCGATGAATACCGCCCAGGCGACGTGCACGGACGGCATAGCCGCGAGCTGCGTCGCATCCCCGATTCCTCCCGGCGCGTACACCGATTCCTTGTAGCGCATCGCGGTGTCCACGAACCCGAGGTTGGTCATCAGCCGGGGAGGTGCCACCGGAATCATCTGGATCAGTAAGCAAGCGCCGGTGAGGATCGCACCGATCGTTCGCCATTTCGAGTATTCGTCGCGATGGCGGAAGTAGAGCCAAAGCAGGAAAGCGATCAACGCCGGTACGTGCACGATGTCATAGAAGCCGTTGAGCGCCTCCACGAGTAGCGGGTGCGAGAGCACCAGACCCTGCACGTCGGCTTCGCTGGGCAGGTGCAGCAAACGCTCGACGTGCCAAACCCAGCGAGCGTGGCTGACCGCGCCGGCGACGTGATCGACGGCGAGCGTCCCGCCTTCCTGCCATAGGGAGTACAGCGCCAGGACTATCGCCGTCTCTAGCGCGACGTCGGAACGTTTGGGTGCCCGACCCGCCCAGCGCAGGGCAGCGCCGGCGACGAGCAGACAAGCCGCCGCGGCAGCGGCCCACGTCCAGGGCACCAACATCGGCGACGAAACTACCCCCAGCCGGGCCGCGATCGCCCTACTGGGTAGGGAAAGTCAACCAGGGTTGACCAACTCCACCCACCCAGCCGGGGAATCCGCAAAGGGCCCTAGAAAGCGCCGGTCCCTTTCGGGGTTCCGAGCCCGGTGGGCCCGTCCCATCCGGTTCCGGCGCTGCAGAGCGGGGCCCCGCAGGACCCGTTCGACCCGCCGGTCACGTCGTTGAGGCTGGAGGCGTGGCCGTATGGGAGCACGGCACCTGTCTGTCCCGCCGGCTCACCCCCGCCGAGCGCGTACACCGACGCGATGATCGGTGAGGCGACGCTTGTGCCACCGAATACCATCCACCCGCTGTACCCTCCGTAGCTGAAGGTGTCGTAGACGGCGACGCCGGTGTTCGGGTCGGCATCCGCTGACACGTCCGCCTCGCCACGGTAGGACCCGCACGGCGTTGCTGCGCTCTGCCACGAGGGCTTCACGTTGTACCTGGAGCACCCTGAGCCGGCGCCGCTCCAAGCCGTCTCGGACCATCCCGATGCCGAGCTCCCGCTGAGGGATGTTCCTCCGGCAGCGGTCACGTAGTCGCTGGACGCGGGGTACTCGGTTCCGTACCCGCTGTCACCCGAGCTGGCGGTCACCGCGACCCCTGGATGGTTGTAGTAGCTCCCGTAGCTCGAGTCGGGGGCGTCGCTGCCGCCGTAGCTGTTGCTGATCTCGGTCGCGCCGAGCCGTGCGGCGGAGTTGACTGCGGCGCCCAGGTTGGCAAAGGACGCCGAGCTGGCCTCCACGAGCAGAATGTTGCAGTTGGGGCAGATCGCCGAAACCATGTCGAGGTCGAGGGAGATCTCCTGCGACCAGCTTCCGTTGGCCCGGGGCAACGGGCTGGGCTGGCCGTTCTGGTTGACCTTCCTGAAGCAGGGGGAACTGCTGCACGCCTTGAGGCCCATCGTGGAGCGGTAAGTGGCCAGGTTTGATGCCGCGTACGGGTCGTCATAGGCGTCAACGATTGCGACCGTCTGAGTGCCGCCGCTCGAGGCAGCGGCCGCTGCCAGGCCGTAGGCCGACTGCAGATCGGCCGGGTGATAGCCCGCCGGGTTCACGGTGCTGGAATGGTTGATGTCCGTTCGAATGAGGGCTTCACACGCAGCCGAGCCCCGCGCAGGCGCTGCGCACACCCGAGCAGAGTGGGCCTGGCCTTGTGCCGACGGTTGAGCCGATACGCCTGATGCGACGATCGGTGCCACTGCGAGCGCGGCCGCTGCCAGGCCTGCGCCGACGAGTCGATTGAACACCTTTACCTCCTAGAAGCCGCCCCCTGGGCGAGCAAACAGTAGCCCCCAGACCCTTCTGGCCGGAAGAGGATCTGCCTCTTGGTTTTTCGAGTTGTTCTGATGTTGTTGGCCGCCGCTTGGAGTTGTTACAGGCCGGAGTTGTTACAGCAAGTGGGCCCTGGCCTAGCCTGCGCGTCATGGACATAAACGGAGTGTCAGCGATCGTGACTGGGGGCGCGTCGGGCCTGGGCGAGGCGACGGTCCGCCTTCTGGCCGACCGGGGAGCACGCTGCGTGGTGCTCGACATGAACGACTCCAAGGGCGAACAGCTCGCCAAAGAGGTCGAGGGGATCTTCGTCCACGCCGACGTGACAAACACCGACGAGGTCATCGCCGGCGTCGAGGCTGCCAAGGACATGGGCCCGCTCAGAGCGCTGGTCAACTGTGCAGGAATCGGGTGGGCAATGAGGACGATCGGCAAGGACGGCAGCTACGACTCGGCGCACAACCTCGACGCGTTCACCAAGGTGCTGTCGATAAACCTGATCGGGACGTTCAATTGCATCCGCCTGGCGGCCACCGCGATGAGCCAGACACAACCGTTGGCTGACGGCGAGCGCGGCGCCATCGTGAACACTGCCTCCCTCGCCGCTTTCGACGGGCAGATCGGCCAGGCCGCGTACTCGGCGTCGAAGGGGGGCGTGGTGGGGATGACCCTACCGATCGCCCGAGACCTGAGCGTGGTGGGGATCCGGGTTAACACCATCGCCCCCGGACTCATCGACACACCCATCTACGGGGCCGGCGAGGCGTCCGAAGCGTTCAAGGACAAACTGAAAAAAGACGTTGTTTTCCCCGACAGGCTCGGGCGTCCAGAGGAGTTCGCGAGCCTCGCGGTGGAGCTGGTGACCAACAGCTACATGAACGGCGAGACGATCCGCATCGACGGCGCCGCCCGTCTGCAGCCGAAGTAGGCATCATGGCGATCATCGAGTACAACACCGAAGGCCACGTCGCGATCATCACCATCAACCGCCCCGAGGCCCGCAACGCCGTCAACGCTGAGGTCGCGCGCGGCATCGAGGAGGCCATCGACAGGCTCGAGGAAGACGAATCCCTGTGGTTGGGGATTCTGACGGGCGTTCCCCGGTGTTCTCCGCCGGCGCCGACCTCAAGGAGATCAATGCCGGCCGCGCTGGAGAGCTGCAGACCCCGCGCGGGGGCTTCGCGGGGATCACCCGCAGAGAGCGGAGCAAGCCGATCATCGCGGCTGTGGACGGTCCCGCCCTCGCCGGCGGGACGGAGATCACCCTCGCCTGCGACCTGATCGTTGCGTCCAAAACGGCGCGGTTCGGGATCCCGGAGGTGAAGCGCTCCCTGGTCGCCGCCGGCGGGGGGCTGTTCCGGTTGCCCCGGAAGCTTCCTTTCAATATCGCCATGGAGTTGGCCCTCACAGGCGACCCCATCGACGCGGAGCGAGCCCATCACTTCGGCCTGGTGAACGTGCTTTGCGAGCCGGGCCAGGCTCTTGAAAAGGCCAAGGAACTAGCTGGGCGAATCGAGGCGAACGCTCCCGTAGCGGTGCGCGAGTCGCGCAAGGTCGTGTACGCGGCGATGACCGAGGACGAGGACGCCGGCTGGAGGCTCTCGGCGAAGGCGATGGCGACCGCGATGAGCAGTGACGACATGAAGGAAGGTCTCACCGCTTTCATCGAGAAGCGGCCGCCGAGCTGGTCGGGAAAATGACGCGCCTGGAGGCGTAGGTTCTCGCCATGACCGCCGTCGATTTCCACTTCGATGTGATGTGCCCGTGGGCGTACCAGACCAGCAAGTGGATCCGCGAAGCGTCCAAGGTCCGGGACATCAAAGTGGTATGGCGGTTCTTCTCGCTGGAGGAGGTCAACCGAGAGGAGGGCAAGAAGCATCCGTGGGAGCGCCCCTGGTCCTACGGATGGTCCATGCTGCGCGTGGCTGCACTCCTGAGACGACGGCCCGACGGCAACGATGCCGTGGACCTCTTTTACGCCGCGGCAGGGAAGGCTCTGCACGAGGACGGGCTAAAGGTCCACACCCCTGAGGGCGTCGCGGATGTGCTCGGTTCGGTGGGCCTTGATCCTTCGACGGTCGAAGAGGCGATCGCCGACGAGACAACCAACGATGACGTACGAGCCGATCACGCGGCCGCGCTCGCGCTCGGCGGTTACGGAGTGCCCACCTTGTTGCTCGACGGGACGACGCCGCTGTTCGGTCCGGTCATCACGCCGGCACCAGTGGGGGAGGAGGCCGGTCGGCTATGGGATCTCGTGGCCGGATGGGCCGAGTTCCCCCACCTGTACGAGCTGAGGCGCCCGAAGACCGCCGCTGACTGGGTCCATATACAGGAGAGCTTCTCCCCCTACCTGACCGCGCGCGATTGGCGCACGATTGAAAGGCCGGTTGCGTGATGCAGGACAGCCCAGGGATCGTCGCCGGAAGCAGCGGGGTTGAGCTGGCCTCGCAACTCGAGGAGGTGTGGGGCGAACTGGCGCGGCTTGCCGACGAGCTAGACGAGTCGGGCTGGCGGGCGTCGACACCGTGTCCGGGCTGGGACGTCGCCGCGCAGTACGCACATGTGATCGGCACCGAATCGATGCTCCTCGGCAGGCCCAACCCGGAACTCGACCCTGGGAAGCCTGAGCATGTTCTCAACGACATCGGCGGGATGAATGAGATCTGGGTGAAGGCCTTGGCCGGTTGCAGCCGCGCTCAGGTGATGGAGCAATTCGCGGAGGTGACCGGCGAGCGGATCAAGGCCCTCAGGGCAATGAGCGACGATGACTTCGACCAGCCCTCTTGGACACCCGTCGGCAAGGCGGACTATCGGCGGTTCATGCAGATCCGGGTGTTCGACTGCTTCGTGCACGAGCAGGACGTCCGCGATGGCGTCGGGCGTCCCGGACATGAAACTGGCCCGGTCGCCGAGCAGTCGGTCGACGAGATTGTCAGAGCCCTCGGCTACATCGTCGGCAAGAAGGCCGGGCTTCCCTTGGATGCTACGGTCGGCTTGCGGCTCGCAGGCCCGCTCGAGAGGGACCTCGACGTTGCCGTCGTCGATGGCAGGGCCCGAGTGGTGCCATCGCTTGACGCGGATGCGACGACGACTTTGTCGCTGTCGTCGACCGCCTTCACCCGACTGGCTTGCGGGCGGGTCCGATCCGATGCCGTGCTCGAAGGGGCGCTGGGCGGCGTTGAGATCGGTGGTGACGCAGAACTTGGCCGGCGGATCATCTCCAACCTGGCCTTCACCATCTAGCGTTTCGAGCGGTGCGCCTCGAGCACCTGGTCTGAAAGGCCGTTGCCGATCCTGGCCTGGATGCTGGCCGACAAAGCCGGCGTCAGAGAACCGATGAGGGCGCCGGCGCGCATCCCGACCGGAGCCACATCCACCTCGGCGCGGTTCGATCGGATCGCCTTGATCACCCCGGCAGCGACGGCCTGAGGGGTGACCGTGCCCATCCCGAAGGGCGGCTTCGCTCCAGTCTCCGCGTACATTCCCGCGTCGCGAACGAAACCCGGGAACACGACCGAGGACCCCACCCCGGTGCCGGCAAGGTCGGCGCGCAACGCGCCCGAGAAACCGCGCAACCCGAACTTGGTGGCCGAATAAAGCGCGGCACCTTTGGACGGCACCTTGCCCGCCAGCGAAGAGACATAGACGAAATGCCCGGAACCCCGTTGGCGGAACGTCGGGAGCATCGCTCTCGTCATGGCGATCGGCCCGACGAGGTTGACCTCCAGTGCACGGTCGATCTGATCCTGGGTCCACTCCTCAAGGTCGCCGTCAGCCGGCACGGCCGCGTTTGCGATCAGCACGTCGAGGTCGCCCGCATCGGCGAGCAGGCGAACCGTTTCCGCCCGCACCGCCAGGTCGGCGACGATTGCCAGGCCTCCAACTTCGGCCGCCACCTCTTCGAGCGCGTCAGCTTTGCGGCCGGTAAGAACCAGCTCGCACCCCTCTGCTCGCAGCCCACGCGCGATCGCCTTTCCGATCCCTCCGTACGCGCCAGTCACCAGCACACGCGCCCCAGCCAGTTTCGTCATGGGCCGAAGATCGCGCCGTAGGTCGGTGTTTTGCAAGGCTGGAGCCTGTGTTCGACGATCTTCTCGCCGCCAACCGGCAGTACGCCTCCGGTTTCCTGTACAAAGGCGTGCCGCCACGAGCCGCCGCGGGCTTCGGTCTCATCACGTGCATGGACACCCGAATCGAACCGCTGACCGCCTTCGGGCTCGTGGTCGGCGATGCCAAAATCGTGCGCAACGCCGGTGGGCGGGTCACTCCGGACGCAATTAGGTCGATAGTTCTCGCCGCTTCATTTCTCGGGGTCACCGGGATCGCCGTGATGCACCACACAGGATGCGCCCTCGCCGGCACCACCGACGAGGACCTTCTCGCGGCCCTCCCAGAAGAACAGCGCCAGCACCTGACCGGCGTTCCGTTGCTGGCAATGCCAGACCCCGATGCTGCGCTCGCTGAGGACGTCCAGAAGCTGCGCTCCTGTGCTGCAATGCCGGCCGGCGTCCAAGTCGAGGGTTGGCGCTACAACGTGGACACCGGCGAGGTGGCCAGGCTGATCCCAGCGACGTCTTGACCGCGATCAGATTCGGCGGCGGTCTTCTCGGCGCCGTCGCGTTGGGAGGTGCGGCGGGAACCGCGGCCAGGGCGGCGATCGCCCAGGCACTACCGACCGCAATGGGTGCGTTCCCTTGGGCGACGCTCGCAGTGAACGTGTCGGGCTCCTTCGTTCTCGGTCTTGTCATCGCCCTCGCTGTTGAGCGTGCAGCCCCCCAGCGGTACCTGAGGCCGCTCGTCGGAACCGGCTTTTGCGGCGGCTTTACCACCTTCTCCACCTTCGCGGTGGAAACCGACTCCCTGGTGCGCGCGGGGCGATTCGCGGTCGCGCTCGGGTACGCCCTGGTGTCGGTGGCGGCAGGATTGATCGCTGTCTGGGTTGGAAGCAGGATCGCGCGCCTGATCGTAGGAAGGGAGGTCTGAATGGAACTTTCGGGTCCGGCCAAACGGCTCACGATCATCGTCGGCGAGCAGGACCGGGCTGGGCACCATTCCTTGGCGACCGAGATCGTGCATCGAGCCCACGCGGCTGGCATCGCCGGAGCGACGGTCGTCCGGGGGATCGAGGGTTACGGGAAGTCCAACCACATCCATACGACGAGGATCCTCTCGTTGTCAGACGACCTGCCCTTGACGATCGTCATGGTCGACGCCGCAGAATCGATCGAGCGGTTCTTGGAATCCGTTCTGCCAATGGTCGAGGGCGGGTTGGTGACCCTCGAGGACGTCGAAGTCCGCCACTACTCGGGTCACCCCGTTGCTGACGACTCGAGCACAGACGAGCGGAGCTGACGACGAATGACGTGGTGGGAATGGCTCCTGGTCATCGCAGCCGGAGCGGTCGGCGCCCCGCTGAGGTACGTAGTCGACACGCTGGTGAGCGACCGGTCGGGCGGCGCCTTCCCGCTCGGCACGCTGGCGGTGAACCTCACCGGCTCTTTCGCACTGGGTGTTCTCACCGGCCTGGTTCTCGACCACGGGGTTGGGCAAGCGCCAAGGCTGGTCGCAGGCACCGGGCTTCTAGGCGCCTACACCACCTTCTCCACGTTCAGCCTTGAGACGGTGGCGCTGGCCGAGGCCGGCGAGATCGGCCTTGCGCTCCGGAACGCAGCCCTCAGCGTCTTCGCAGGGACCCTCGCTGCGGCCGCAGGCTGGGGCCTGGCTGCGCTCTGAGAGGTAGCCTTGAGACATGACTACGCACGCCCCTCGAGCTGCCTTCAAGACTTTTGAGGAGTCCACCGCCGAGGACTGGGCGCTGATCTCCCCGCAGCTGAACGTGACCCAGAGCTACGTTCCGGACCGGGTGATCGGCCTTCTTAGGGATCTGGAGTACGACCACGGGGGATTCCCTGTCGACCGTCTCGAGCATTCCCTCCAGACCGCCACTCGCGCCCAGCGGGACGGGCGCGACGACGAGTACGTGCTCTGCGCGCTGCTGCACGATATCGGCGACACGCTTGCGCCGTTCAACCATCCGTCGATCGCCGCAGGGATACTTCGCCCGTTCGTTACGGAAGCCAACCACTGGATGGTCGAGCACCACGGCGTCTTCCAGGGCTACTACTTCTGGCATTACATCGGGCTCGACAAGAACGCCCGCGAGGCCTACAAGGACTCTCCGTACTTCGAATACACCGAGGAGTTCTGCGCCAAGTACGACCAGACGGCGTTCGACTCGGACTACAAGAGCGAGCCCCTCGAGCATTTCGAGCCGCTGATCCGCTCG
>CAZCCS010000115.1:0-8366 GCA_964497005.1 uncultured Acidimicrobiaceae bacterium
ACCGAGCTGCTCGCCGACGGCGGTGAAGATGAAGTCGGTGCGCTGCTCGGGCACGTAGGACAGGTTGGTCATGGTCCCCTTGCCCAGACCGCGGCCGGTGACCCCACCGTTACCGATAGCCGTCTTGGCCTCCGCCAGGTTGTACAGGTTCGCTCCCGCCGGCGAACGCAATAGCGCGGCGTCGGGCTGGTTCGGCGAGCTGACGAAAGACGTCAGCCGAGCCTGCTGGTAGCTCTTCAGGACCCCGAAGTGGACGACGCCAAAGCCGAGGACAGCGGTCACGAGTCCAAGCGCGATCAGATGTCGTGAGGAAGCGCCGCCGATCAGGAGCACCGCGACGAGAACCGCGGCGAGGACCAGCGCGGTGCCGAGGTCGGGCTGCTTGTAGATCAGGATGAACGGAAGGGCGGAGAGCGCGAGCAGTGCGACAAAGGCGCGGCCGGTGACCTTTCCCTTCGCGGCCGCGCAGAAGCTGGCGAGGGCGATGATCAACGCGATCTTGACGAACTCCGACGGCTCCATCTGGTACGAGCCGACCTGGAACCACGCCTGCGCTCCCTTGCTCTTGTGCCCGACCGCGTACACCGCGAGCAACAGCACTATGGAGAGGCCGTAGATCGCCGGCGCCCAATCCCTTAACTTGCGATAGTCGATCGCGGCAACAGCCAGCATCACAACGACGCCCAGCACGATGAACGCTGCCTGCCTCTTCAGGTAGTACGTGGGGCTCAGGCCGGCGGCCTGAAGCTGGTCGCGCGTGGCCGTGTAGATCATCAGGCATCCGAACGCACCAATGAGGGCCGCGGCGGCGACCAGGACCACGTCTACGTGGGCCCAAATCGTCGACGTCTGCCGGCGGGCTTGCACTGCGAGCGCCGGCATCAGTTCTGCCCCCCGCTTCCGGTAGACGAGTAGGCCACCGGCTGCAACGGCACGTTGAACAGTTGATCGTAGATCTCTCGCACGACCGGAGCCGCGACCGACGCCCCGTAGCCGGCCTCTTCGACGAAAGCGTCGACCACGTACTGCGGGTTGGCAGCCGGTGCGAACGACGTGAACACCGAGGTGTTCTGCCGCGGCGGGTTCACCTGCGCGGTACCGGTCTTGCCGGCGATGTCCATCTTCGCAAGCGGAGTGCCGGCAAAGTCGCCGTAGGCGGTTCCCTTGGGGTTGTTCACCGCACCACGAAAACCTGCCAGCATCGCCGCGCGCCAGTCGGGCTGCAGATTCACCGTTCGGGCCACCTTGGAGGAAAAAGACTTCACGACGTGCCCGTCGGGCGTCTCAGCGTCCAACGCGAGTTGCGGCGTCATCACCTTCCCGCCATTGGCGAAGGTCGCATAAGCATTCGCCAGCTGAAGCGGTGTGACGGTCACTTCGTCCTGACCGATGGCCACCTGGTCGCTGTTGCCAGGGAACCACGAAGCCTCCCGGAACACCGCGGGGTCGAGCTGATGGTCCCTGACATACGACTCGGGGGTCGGGATCTTGCCGGGAGCTTCGTTGGGAACGTCGATCCCCGTCGGCGCACCGAGCCCATACTGCTTAGCGACATTCTGCAGCGCGTCGTCTCCGAACTGGCTCCGCCCGTACCAGAGCTTGAGGCCGATCGTGTTGAAGAAGTTGTCGCTCGACACGGTGATGGCTTGTGGAAGGTTGATCTCGCCGTACGCCTCGCCGTTGTCGTTGTGGGCGACGAAGTTACCGATGGTGATGTGGCCGGTGTCGTTGAAGTAGGAGTTCGGGTTGATCAGTCCGTTCTGCAGTCCCGCTGTCGCAGTGATGAGCTTGAAGGTCGAACCCGGCGCATACTGACCTTGGATGCTTCTGTCCAGCAGAGGGTTGTTCGGGTTGTTGAGGAGCGCCTGGTAATTGGCCTGACTGATGCCGCCAACAAACTGGGACGGGTCGAAGGTCGGGTTGGTCGCGAGAGCCAGTATTTGTCCTGTGTTGGGATCCTCGACCACTGCTGATCCAGCCGGCGCTCGGAAGTCGCGTTTGGTCACGTTGTCGAATGTGTGGCGCGCGGCGGCCATGCCTTGAGCCAGCGCGGTCTGGGCAGCTGTCTGAACGTTCCCGTCGATTGACAAGCGGAGGTTGAGGCCCGACACGGGTTTGGTTGTGCTGAGGGTGTTGAGCACGTCTCCTTTGGAGTCGACCTGAACCTTCTCGACGCCGGGCGTTCCGCGCAGGATGCTCTCGTAGGTCGATTCCACGCCGGCTAGCCCGATCTGGTCGCCCGGCTGGTAGCCCTGTGCCTTCACCTTCTTCAGTTGCCGGTCGCTGATCTGCCCGACGTAACCGACCACGTTCGCGGACGCCAATCCCGCCGGCGTGTAGGAACGCTCCGATATCGAGGTTGCTTGAACGCCAGGAAATTCCTGCTGGTTCTCCTGGATGTAGAGGATCTGCTGCGGGCTGGCGTTCTGCATGACTGGTACGGGCGCATAAGGGCTGTACTGGACGTTGTTGATCGCCTTCTGAAGTTGAGGGATGGTCATGCCAAGAAGCGGCGCCAGTCGGGACACCATCCCGGGGTTCAGCGAGGCGGTCTGTCTGCTCACCTCGATGACCGGCACATTGACGTTGCCGACCAGCACGTTTCCGTTGCGGTCCAGGATTTCGCCGCGTGGTGCTGGGATGTAGATGAGCCGGATCCCGTTGTCCTGAGCGGCAGCCTGCGCTTTGGGGGCGTTCAATACCTGCAAGTACCACAGCCGCGCGAACAGGGCTGCGAACAGGCAAGCGACGACCACCAGCAGAATCGTCAAACGGACCTGCGGTGACTCTTGTTCGTGAAGATTCATCGGACCCCGAGGAGTCTCTCGCGCGAGCGGGGCAGGACGAGGGTCACCCCGAGGCGGTCACTGCCGACCGACCCGCGAGCGAGCTTCGAGTACAGCCAGGCCACCGGGAACGACAGTACGACACTCCACGCAGATTCGATCAGCACCACGCGAAGCAGCCAGGATCTGCCGGCCTCGAGCAGGTGGTTCTGACCGAGCATGTCACCAACGCCGACGAACATGAACACTGCTGCGGCGGTGCCGAACAGCGCGGCCGCGGGAATGACCAGATTGCGTTCAGGAAGGACGCTCGCGCGAAGCCATCCCACCAGCGCTCCGATTATGCAGTAGGTAAGCGCGGACAGGCCGAGCGGTGTCGAGGTGAGGAACAGGTCCATCAGGAACCCGCAGAAGAACCCGAGCACCGCCCCAGCTTCGGGTCCCCCGGCTAGCGCCCCACAGATCGTCACCAGCACGAACAGGTCGGGTGCGACTTTTAGGACCCTGAGGTCGCTGGCGAGGGCCGTCTGTACGACGGTGACGACCACCAGCAGCATGGCGATGCGTAGCCGGGCTATGACGTGGGGGCTCACCGGCGCTTCAGCTGCCTCATTGGGGCGACCAGAGGAGCACTTGCAGGTAGGTGAGCCGGTTCAGGTTGACCGTGGGGGACAGCGTGATGTCGGGCTCTGAAGAGCCGGCCGCCTTCGTCGCGCTGAGGACTGTCCCGACCGGGATGTTCGGGGGGAACTTCTCCTGAAGCAGACCACTGGTCACGACCGGCTGGCCCTTGGACATCACCGGAGGAGGTTGGTTGGTGCTGTCGACCTCGACCCGGAGCGGCTGACCGCGCCCGCTGCCCGAAGCCGCTCCCACGTTGCCGCCGGCGAGACGCACGCCGACCACGAACGTGGGATCGGTAACCAGGATGATGGTCGCGGTCGTCTTGCTGGCCGTGGCCACGGTGCCGACCAATCCGCCGGCGGCGACGACCGGTTGCCCGGCGGCCAGGCCACTGGAGGTTCCCTTGTTCACGGTTATGGAGTTCTCGAAGTTCGACGAGCCGTTATCGATGATCTCAACGGTCACCTGCGGGATTCCCCCGGCGAACGGCAGGTTCTGCTCCTGGAGGACCTGTTCGGCTGCAGCCTGCTCCGAGGCCGCTTGGACCTGCTGATGCTGAAGGGCGGCGACCTGGTTGCGCAACCTCTGGTTCTCCACTTTCAGTGACCCGTAGTCGGCCGCCCCGGTGAAGAAGTTCCCGATCGGTTGGAGGGCCGCGTGGGTGGCGCGCTGCAGCGGCGAGAAGACGTCGTGGGCCTTCGATCTGATGTCAGCGGTCAGGCCGGAGCCGTTGCTCCTCGCGTCGATCGTCACGAGGGTTAGGGCGCCGAGGACGAGCACCGCCACTACATAGCGGGTACGGGAAGAGCGCCGGTAGACAGCCAACAGGTCGAAGGGCTAGCGGCTCTTCGAAGACATCAGCACTCCCTTGAGCACGTCGAACTCCTCGAGGCATTGACCGCTTCCAATGGCGACAGAGTGCAGAGGGTTGTCGGCGATGACGATGGGCATGCCGGTCTCGGCCATCAGACGAGCACCGAGCCCGTGCAGAAGCGCCCCCCCACCGGTAAGGACAATCCCCTGCTCCATGATGTCGGCGGCAAGCTCGGGAGGGGTCTTGTCGAGGGTTACCTTCACCGCGTCGACGATGGCCGACACCGGCTCCTCGATCGCCTCGCGGATCTCCTCGGTGGTGGTGACGATTGTCTTGGGCAGCCCGGTGATCAGGTCCCTGCCGCGGATCTCGGCGTGGAGCTCCTCCTCCAGCGGACAGGCCGAGCCGAGGGCGATCTTGATCTCCTCGGAGGTCCGCTCACCAAGGGCGAGGCTGTACTCCTTCTTGATGTACTGGATGATTGCGTCGTCCAGCTCGTCGCCGCCGATGCGCACCGACTGGCTGGTCACGATGCCGCCGAGTGATATGACCGCGACCTCGGTCGTGCCGCCGCCGATGTCCACGACCATGTTCCCGGTCGGTTCGTGGACGGGCAGGCCGGCGCCGATGGCGGCCGCCATGGGTTCCTCGATGATGAAGGCCGGCTTCCGGGCGCCGGCGGACTCGGCCGCCTCTTGGACGGCCCGCTGCTCAACCCCGGTGATACCGGAGGGGACGCAGATGACCATGCGAGGCTTGGCGAACTTACGGTTTCCGTGGACCCGCCGGATGAAGTAGGCGAGCATCTTCTCGCAGATGTCGAAGTTGGCGATGACGCCGTCACGCAGGGGGCGGATCGCCTTGATATGGCTCGGTGTTCGGCCGATCATCCGCTTGGCTTCGATACCGACAGCGAGGGGACGGTCGTCTTTCACGTTGACAGCCACGACCGACGGCTCGTTCAAAACGATGCCGCGGCCGCGGACGTACACCAAGGTGTTGGCTGTACCGAGGTCGACGGCCATGTCCCGTCCAAAGAAACCAGCGAAGAAATTGTCCGACACGCGAGGGAGCTTCCTGATCGAAAGGGCGCGGAGAAGGCCGGCAAGAGGCTACCGGCGTAAATGATGCTAGTCCACCCGCGCTCACGCAGGATCCACCATTCGGGTGAGCTCCCCCACTAGCTTTCCCGGGTTTCGCCGGTTCTAAGCGATCGCGGGGCGTTTGGATGGGCGGTCGGCACCAGCGCGGCCGGGTGTGTCGGGCGTCCGGCGCGGTTTTGAGGGACAACTCGACTCTGCGGTGCGTGCGCGACACAAACCTTCAATTTTGTCCCGCAAAGACGAGATGTCCCACAAAGCTGACGGCGATGCGGCGTGGGCCGCGCTGGGGGCGAGCGCCGGCGCCGGCTATTTGGCGAGTTCGGGGAACCAGAGGGCGATCTCGCGGGCGGCCGACTCAGCGCTGTCGGAGCCGTGGACCAGGTTCTCGCCGGTCTCGGTGGCCAGGTCCCCGCGGATGGTGCCGGTGGCGGCGTCAGCGGGGTTGGTAGCTCCCATCATGGTTCGGACGACCTTCCAGGTGTCGTCCGGGCCCTCGACCACCAGGAACAGCGCCGGCGAGCGGGTGATGAACGCGATCAGGTCCTCATAGAACCCCTTGCCCTCGTGCTCGGCGTAGTGGCGGGCCGCGGTCTCACGCTCGACATGGCGCAGCTCGGCCGCCACCAGCTTGAGCCCCTTGCGCTCGAAGCGGTTCACGATCTCTCCGACCAGGCCTCGCTCGACGGCGTCCGGCTTGCAGATGACGAGGGTGCGGTTCACGGGCCACGAAGGTAGCGGGCGAGAGGCACGGGAGGGCAGCGAGACCGCGGCGGCGCTTCGGCTGGCATCCCGGCTTCGCCGGGAAAATGACCAGCCGCCTCGACTGCCGGCGCCTCCGACACAACTCGCCCCTTCGGACCCGCGGCCGACTCCGAGGGAAGGCGCGTCGGTACAGGCCGGATGCGCGAGCCGGCCGGTCGTTGTCTGCCGAAGGCAGGCCGCCGGGCGGCCGCCAGCCGGACCTTGTGCCGACGGACCGACTCTTCAGTTCGGCCGGGAGCTAACGGCGAGGGCGGCTCGGGCGGCGCCGACCACGTAGAGGGATCCAGTGACGAGAATCAGGTCGTCGGCGCCGGCGCTGCGGAAGGCTTCCTCGAGCGCCTCTGGCACGGATTCGGCCTCAACGGCCTCGACGCCGAGAGATCTGGCGGCCTCAGCGACTTCCGCTGCGGTCTGGGTCCGCGGCGAGGGAGCGGGGCAGGCGATGACCAGGCGGGAGCGTCCGACGCCGAGCGCCTCGAGCATTCCGGCGGGGTCCTTGCCCCTGAGCATGCCGACAACGAGTATCTCGGAGGTGGCGCTCCCGAACTCCTCAGCGACCGCCTCGGCTGCCCGGTGGGCGCCTTCGAGGTTCTTAGCGCCGTCGAGGACGACAAGAGGGTGCCTTCCCACGATCTCCAGCCTTCCCGGCGAACTCACCGTGGCGGCCGCCTCCCGGACGAGACGGTCGTCGATCGGTCCGGCAAAGAACGCCTCCGCGGCGGCCAGCGCAGCTGCGAAGTTGTCGCCCTGGTAACGACCGTGAAGATCCAGCCACACCCCGTCATAGGAAGCGCCCGGGGTGCGAAGGTCGAGCACCCTTCCGCCGACAGCTAGTTCGTTGCCAACGCACTCGTACTCCACCCCGTCCAGCCAAACCTCCGCGGGGTCCTGGCGCTCGAAGATCGGCCGAAGCTCTGGGTCGCGCTCGCCGAGGATCAGGGTCGAGCCTGGTTTCACGACCCCCGCCTTCTCGCCTGCCACGTCCGCGCGGGTCGGGCCGAGGAACTCGACGTGATCCAGCCCGATGTTGGTGACGATCGCCACGACTGCGTCAGCGACGTTGGTGGCGTCCCACCGGCCGCCCATGCCGACTTCTAGGACCGCAATGTCGACCGGTTGGTCAGCGAACCAGCGCATCGCGGCGCCGGCGAGGATCTCGAACCAGGTGAGGTGCAGGTCCTCGCCAAGCATCGGTTCCACCGATGCAATCTCCCCGAGCAGGGAGGCCAAGTCGTCGTCGGAGATCGGCTGACCGTTGACAGCGATCCTCTCGTTGATGGCTTCGAGGTGAGGGCTCGTGAACGTGCCAACGCGAAGCCCCTTGGCGCCGAGCAGCGCGGTCAGGCAACGAGCGGTCGACGTTTTTCCATTCGTCCCGGTGACGTGGATGACGGGCAATGCCGTCTGAGGATCGCCCAGCACCTCGACGAGGCGGCGCATGGCGGCGAGATCGGGCGGGGGCCGGCGGGTATCGGCCAGCATCCGCTCCATGTTCTGGTGGCGGTCGAGCCAGGCGAGCGCGTCGCCCAGCCCCCAGCTGAGGGGGTCTATGACGCTGCCCGGCGGGGCCGGCTCTGCGCCCGCGTGGGCTCGCTGCGGGGAACGAGGGTCGGGGCGACCCGTTGCAGCACCACCGACTGGTCAATCACGCACTGGCCGACGTCACTGCGGCTGGGCAGGTCGTACATGACCTCGAGGAGGACCTCCTCGAGGATGGCGCGCAGCCCACGAGCCCCGGTGCCACGTAGGAGCGCCTGATCGGCGACGGCTTCGAGGGCGTCGTCGCTGAAGACCAGCTCTACGTTGTCGAGCTCGAACACCTTTCGGTACTGCTTGACGAGCGCGTTCTTCGGCTCGACGAGGATGCGGACAAGCGCTCCCCGGTCGAGGTTGGAGACGGCGCCTATCACAGGCAGCCGGCCGACGAACTCGGGGATGAGGCCGAACTTCAGCAGATCCTCGGGGAGCACCTGAGCCAACAGATCGCCCTCGGAGCGCTCCTCGCCGCGGCGGATCTCTGCCCGGAACCCGATTCCCTGACGTCCTAGGCGGCTGTCGATGATCCGGTCGAGCCCGGCGAATGCGCCGCCGCAAATGAACAGGATGTTGGTCGTGTCTATCTGGATGAATTCCTGATGGGGGTGCTTGCGTCCCCCTTGTGGCGGGACCGACGCCGTCGTGCCCTCGAGGATCTTGAGCAGCGCCTGCTGGACGCCTTCGCCCGATACGTCGCGGGTGATCGAGGGGTTCTCGCTCTTGCGGGCGATCTTGTCGATC
>CAZCCS010000116.1:0-8338 GCA_964497005.1 uncultured Acidimicrobiaceae bacterium
GTTGGCCGGTCTGGTTGGCCGGTCTGGTTGGCCGGTCTGGTGTGCGGAACGCTCTTCGGGCGACGGATCGCGCCTTTGATGCGGCAATCTGTCGCCCGGAACGCGAATTGCGGCCCAAAGCCGGTCGTCCGACTACGCGTTCTGGCTTCCTAGCGGGTTTTAAGTGGGCATGGAACCTGTGGATCCCAGGATTGGGGGCCTTCTCGACGGAGCTGGGGCGGGAGGGGCGGACGAACTTCGCTCCATCGTCGCTCGCGCCGGACGCCGGCGCCTCCGTTTAGCGGGCATCGTCGGAGCGGTGGCTCTCGCGGCCGGAGGCGGCATCGGTTACGGGGTCTCGTCCGCGACCGGCGACGGATCGACGCAGCAGATTGTCGCCACCTCTCCGCAGTCGGGAACCCCAGGCGGACAGGGGGGCTACACAGCGCCTAACGCCGGCGCTGCGTCCGGCACGAGCCCGTCGATAGCGACGGTTGGGCCTTCCCAATACAAAAAGCTGTTCACCAGGCACGTCGGGTCGATCGATATCCGTGCATTCGCCGACTCGACCCCAACGCCCCTCCCCTATGCGGCCAGCGGTGTTACATGCTTCGGTCAGGGGGCACGGTTGTCGGCCGAAGTGTCTACCCCGAACATGGTCGGAATCATCGGCGGGTTCACCTACGGGTCGTCGTCTTCCGGCGGACCGATTCTCTCCGCCGAACCGTGGCTCGCCGGCGTATCCGAGGGGGACCCGACGGCCATCGTGATCGTCAACACCTCCTCGGAGGTAGCGCTCGTAAAGATGCAGTTCGGAGTCGGCGGCACGGATCAGATGGCCCCAGTCGAGGGATGGTCGGCGTTGGCGGCGCCCTGGCCCGGCGGCAAAGTCGTTAACTACGGCACGCTGACCGCTTTCGACCACGCCGGTCATGTGCTGTCCACGGCCTCGGTCCCCTCCCTGATGATGACCTCGCCGCCGCTACCTGGCAGCTCCGGCACGGTCCACGCCGCCGGCGGGGGCACGGGCGTTTCCGGCACCGCGTCTTCCGGTGCAGCGTCTTCCGGCACCGGTTCTGTTGGTCCAGCGGTCTCCGTGTCGCCGGCCAACGCCACTAGTCCGCCGGTGCTTCCCTGCCAGGTTCCGCCTCAGCCGGGGCCGACTCCGTTCCCTTGTCCTCCTGCGACGACCGCCAACGGCGCAACCTACGCCTGCCCAGCGCTGCCGCCCACGACGACCCCAACCACCCTGAAGTCCGGGTCCGGCGGCTAGACGGACCAGCCTGCAACGATGGAGGCGGTGCAGGTCCGCCCGCCAGACCAACCCGAGCCTGGCGGTGGGGACCCGACGACACCAACCGCGCCGCGAAGTATCGCGGCGTCGGTCCCGCCGCTCGACTCGTCGGGCGTCACCGAGCTGCCGACGACCGACTTCGTCACGTGTTACGAGCTGCATTACCGCCGGCTCGTTCGCGCTCTCGAGCTCGCCGGCGCCGACCGGCAAACGGCCGAGGACGTAGCCCAGGACGCTTTCGCCAGAGCACTGGTCCACTGGTGGCGGGTACGGCGCGGACCCAACCCTCCCGGGTACGTCTACACCGCCGGCTTCCGCCTGCTCGCAAGAGCACGACGCCGATCGGCCAGGGACCGGCTCGACGACGATTCGCCGGCCGGCGCATTCGCCGCAGCGGCCCCGGGCGGACCCGACCCGACAGCCCAGAGCGCCGTCTCGTCGCTCGATATCCGGGCGGCTCTCGCCGGCATGCCGCCCCGCCGGCGCGCCTGCGCGGTCATGTGCCTGGTCGTCGGCCTCTCCGTCGCCGAGGCCGGCGAGGCGCTCGGGATCGCAGACGGGACGGTCCGCAAGCACCTCGACGAGGCTCGGAAGAACCTGGCTTTGCACCTCGACGGCGGCTAGGGCTCTTCCTGCGCTGCGACCCCGATTCTCGGTGTTGCTGCACGCCATATATCGCGCTCTGACACGCCGAGAATGGCCACGCCTTCCCGAAATCGCAAAACGCTCGACGGCCGGCGCCGCTCCTACACCAGCACCGGCGCCGCCACCTACACCAGCGCCGCCACCTACACCAGCGCCGCCAGCTCTCCCACGATCCGCCCCAGCTCGAAGTCCTTTGGCGTGTAGACAGCCGCCACGCCGGCGGCCTTCAAAGCGGCCTCGTCCTCGGGGGGGATGATCCCGCCCACCACCACGGGCACGTCAACGCCCAGCGCCGCCAGCCGATCCATCACCTCGCGCACCAGTTCCAGGTGGCTGCCGGAGAGGATCGACAGGCCGACCAGGTCCACATCCTCGTCACGAGCAACCGCGGCTATCTGCTCGGGCGACTGGCGGATCCCCTGATAGACCACCTCGAAGCCGGCGTCACGGGCCGCCACCGCGATCTGTTCCGCGCCGTTGCTGTGACCGTCGAGTCCGGGCTTGGCCACGAGCAAACGGGGCGGCCCACCCAGGTGAGACGCGGCCACGCGGATCCTCTCTCGAGCTGATTCGAGGACAGCATCACCCGGAAGGCTCATCGCCGGCGCCGTCCCCACCCCAGTCGGAGCCCGGTAGTCGCCCCACAGCCCTCGGAGCGTCCCGGCCCACTCGCCGGTGGTGCCGCCGGCGTGGGCAAGTTCGATTGTCGCCGGCATGATGTTCTCGTCGCTCTCCGCGGCACGCTTCAGGCCGTCGAGCGCCTTTGACACCCGGCTTTGGTCCCTCGTGGAGCGCCAGCGCTCCACGTCCGTGATCATCTCCGCCTCGACCGACGGGTCCACACGCAGAATCGACTCGTCCCCGCCGAGCGGTGACGGCTCGCTGGTGGTGAAACGGTTGACCCCGACGACTGGCAGCTCGCCCGACTCGATACGACGGGTGCGCTCGGATTGGCTTGCGACCAGGCGTGACTTCATCAGCTCGATCGCCCGGAACGCCCCGCCGGCGGCCAGGACCTCGTCCAGCTCGGCGCGAGCGGCGCCGGCAAGTTCGTCGGTGAGGGACTCAATCACTGTCGACCCGTCGAAGATGTCGCCGTACTCGAGCAGGTCGGTCTCGTTGGCGAGAATCTGCTGGATCCGGAGCGACCACTGCTGGTCCCAAGGGTGCGGGAGTCCCAGGGCCTCGTTCCACGCCGGCAGCTGTATCGCCCGGGCCCTGGCGCCTCGGGAGAGCGTCACCCCGAGGGCTTCGAGGACGATGCGTGGGACGTTGTTCTCCGGCTGCTGCTCGGTCAAACCCAGCGAGTTGACCTGCACCCCATACCGAAAACGACGCAACCCCCCGTCCTTCACCCCCCACCTGGACTCGCAGATCCGGTCCCACATGGCGGTGAAGGCGCGCATCTTGCACACCTCCTCTACGAACCGGATGCCGGCGTTGCAGAAGAAGGAGATCCGCCCGACCACCGCCGGCAACTCCTGCGGCGAGAGCTGTCCCGAGTCGCGCACGGCGTCGACGACGGCGATGGCCGTAGCCAGCGCGAACGCCAACTCCTGCACCGGCGTGGCGCCCGCCTCTTGCAGGTGATAGCTGCATACGTTGATCGGGTTCCACTTCGGGACGTTGCGTACCGACCAGCAGATGGTGTCGACGGTCAGGCGCAGGCTGGGCGCCGGCGGGAAGATATACGTGCCCCGGGAGAGGTACTCCTTGACGATGTCGTTCTGGACCGTCCCCGTCAGGGCGGCGCGCTCGACTCCGGTGTCGTCGGCCTGGGCAACATAGAGACCGAGAAGCCAGGCCGCCGTCGCGTTGATGGTCATCGAGGTGTTCATCTGACCGAGCGGGATGCCATCCATGAGTTCCGCCATGTGCCGCTTGTGGACGACCGGCACCCCTACCTTGCCCACCTCTCCGCGCGCTTCGGGAGCGTCCGGGTCGTAGCCGGTCTGGGTCGGAAGGTCGAACGCAACCGACAGGCCCGTCTGTCCCTTGGCCAGGTTGGTCCGGTAGAGCTGATTGGAGGCTCGGGCGGTGGAATGCCCCGAATAGGTACGCATCACCCAGGGGCGGTCGGGGGTCGCCAGCCGGGCGCTCGGTTGGTCAGGTGCTCGGGCGGTCGCCTCGTCGGGTCGTTCGGCCATCGGTCGACATTGTCCCATCGGACGGGCTGGTGCCAGAAGTCCGGAAGCCAGCTACGATGACCATTGCGGAGAAGGGGTCTGCCACCCCCGCGGGATGCGACGGGTGTGCCCTTGATGGCGCACCCGTCCTGCCCGCGCAGGAGCTACGTTGAGCGGCCGTGACAAGCGACCCGACGAATCGTGAACTGCGCGGGACGCTGGCGCTGGTGGGCGGTGGGGAGTGGAGCCCCGGTTGCGATTTCGACCGCGATCTGTGGGAGGGCGCCGAGCGCCCGGACGTACTGGTCTTGCCGACGGCCGCGGCCTATGAGCATCCGCAACGGGCTGTCGAGCACGCGGCGGAGTGGTTCGGAAGCTTTGGCGCGAAAGTGACCCCGTCGATGGTGCTCTCGCGGTCGGATGCTCTCGACGCCGACAATGCCAAGGCCATCGAGCAGGCACGCTTCGTCTACCTTTCCGGCGGCTCACCGATGCACCTCCGCTCGGTCCTCAAGGACACCCCCGCGTGGGCTGCCCTGGTTGCCACCTGGGAAAGCGGCGCGGTGATAGCCGGTTCTTCCGCCGGCGCGATGGTGCTGTGCGACCCCATGGTCGACCCCCGAGGAGGAGCGCTCACGCTCGGCCTCGGCCTGGTTGACCAGCTCGCCGTCCTTCCTCACTACGACACCTGGTCGGAGGAGAAGGCCCATCGCACTGTCCAACTCGCCACCGGCCACCTGCGGATCGCTGCCGTTGACGAACGGACCGCCCTCATCCGCGACCCGGACGGCTCCTGGCGAACCGCCGGCGCCGGGGAGGTCACCGTGTACGTGGACGGAAAGCCCGCTGGCCTCCAAGTGCTCGCCAACCGCTAACGCCGGCCGCGCTGGCTAATCGGCCTCGCTGATAGTCACGGACTCGATCGTCACCCGTTCGGTCGGGGTGCCCGACTGCGTCCCGACAGCGTCGATCGCAGCCACGACGTCCATGCCGGCGACCACCTTGCCGAACAGCGAGTACTGCGGTGGAAGGCGTATCCCCGACGGTCCGCTGATGACGAAGAACTGGCTACCGTTGGTGTCCGGCCCGGCGTTGGCCATCGCCAGCGACCCCAACTCGTATCGGCCAGGGGCCGGGAGTTCGTCCGAGAACCTGTAGCCGGGGCCGCCCGTCCCGGTCCCCGTGGGGTCACCGCCCTGCAACACGAACCCGGGGATGATCCGGTGGAACACGATCCCGTCGAAGTAGTGATAGCGCGCCAGGAAAACGAAGTTGTTCACCGTCAAAGGCGCCGACGCCGCGTCGAGGGCGATGTTCATCGTGCCCTTGGACGTCACCACATGGGCGGTGTAGCGCTTCGAGCGGTCGATGCACATCGGGGGGAGGCCGTCGAAGTTCTGCTGTTTGGGGCTCGACCCGTCCGGGTTCGGGCAGGGAGTGGTCAATGCGACTCCTAAGGTCTCGGAGGTCAGATGTGTTGGTAGTCAGGTCTAGCGGTAATCAGGTCCAGGGCGACCAGTCTGGTCGCTCAGGCCACCGAGATCGAAACTGACTCGATCTTGTGGAGTTTCGCCGGTGTCCCCTGCTGCGAACCGTCCGAGTTAATCTTCTCGACGACGTCCAGACCTGAGGTCACCTGAGCGAACACGCTGTAGTTCGGCGACAGGCCGGAACCGCCCCCAGGCACGACGACGAAGAACTGCGATCCGTTGGTGTTGGCGCCGCTGTTGGCCATGGCCACCGCGCCGGCTTGGTAGGCCGAGTTGCTGGTTGGGAGCTCGTCTGCGAACTGGTAGCCGGGTCCGCTTGCGCCGGTCGCCGTGGGGTCACCCACCTGGTCCATGAACCCGGGAATCACCCGGTGGAAGGCGATCCCGTCGTAGAAGTGGTAGCCCGCCAGGAAAACGAAGTTGTTCACCGTCACCGGCGCGTACTTCGGAAGCAACTGGACGGTGAAATTCCCGGCGTCGGTCTTCACCGTGGCCGTGTACGTCTTGCTGGTATCGAGGCAGAAAGGCGGGGCGGACGAGAACTTGGTGTAGCGCGGCGACGAGCCGTCGAGGTTGGGGAAGGGCACGTGCGCCGGCGCGGGCACGATCGTCACCCCGTTTCCCGACGCCGGCGCCGCTCCCGTCCCCGCCGCGCCGCCGGCCGCCTGGTCGCAGGCGGTGCTCACCGCGGGCGCGGACCGGGCGACCAATCCCGTGCCGACTGGAACGGTCGTGCTGGGGGCGGCCCCTGCGGTGGTGGTGCCCGAAGACGAGGTGGTGACCTTCTTGGACGATCCCCCGCTGGTGCCGGTGTAGATCGCCAAACCGATCGCGATTGCGATGACCACGCCCACGATTACGCCGCGCCGGGCTCGGCTGCGACGCTGCTGGGCGCGCTGAAGTTCTGCCATTCGGGTGGCTCGACCGGCACGTTGCCGGGATCGTTTGTCGGAGGGCACGGCGGACAAACGTAGCGCCTCGCGCCCCCCGGAAACCCAGCAGGCCACCGAGCGGGCCGCTGGTAGCCTGGAGCGTCGTGGCACTGCTGGTAATGAAGTTCGGTGGCACCTCGGTCGGTGACGCCGAGCGGATGCGCAACGTCGCGGACTACGTCGCTCGCAACGTCAAACGGGGCAATCAGGTCGTCGTCGCGGTCTCGGCGATGGGCAAGGAGACCGACGAGTTGCTCCACCTCGCCGGCCAGGTTTCCGGGACCCGCCCGGGCCGCGAGATGGACATGCTGATCACCGCGGGCGAACGCAAGGCGATGGCGCTTCTGTGCATGGCCCTCCATGACGTGGGCATCCCGTCCGACAGCTTCACCGGGAGCCAGGCGGGCATCATCACCGACACCGATCACACCAGAGCCAAGATCGTAAGCGTGCGCGCCGACCGGATCCGCGAGGCTCTCGGGCAGGGTCGGGTGCCGGTCGTCGGTGGCGCGCAGGGCGTTTCCACCGACCGGGACGTGACGTTCCTGGGCCGGGGCGGCACCGATACGACCGCCGTCGCGCTGGCGCAAGCGTTGGACGCGGACGCGTGTGAGATCTATACCGACGTGTCCGGAGTGTTCACCGCCGACCCACGCGTGGTGCCCGAGGCCCGCCGGCTCAAGAGGCTCAGCTTCGAGGAGATGCTCGAGATGTGCGCGGCGGGATGCCCGAAGCCTGCAATGCGGTCGGTCGAGTTCGCCCGCAACCATGACGTCCGATTGCACGTCCGCTCAGCGTTCACGTGGGAGCCAGGTACCTGGATCGAGGAGGAAGACCCCGAAATGGAGCAAGCCATCATCTCGGCTGTCGTGTCGGACAGCTCCGAGGCGAAGCTGACGGTCACCGGGGTTCCCGACCGACCGGGTATCGCAGCCCGCCTGTTCCGGGCGTTGGCGGACCGGTCGATCAATGTCGACATGATTGAGCAGAACGTTTCGCTGGCGGGAACCACGGACATCTCCTTCACCGTTCCGCACGAGGATCTCGAGGCTGCGACTGGCGTGTGCTCGAGTCTGCAAGACGAGATAGGGGCGCACGACGTTCTTGCCGATCCCGACATCGCGACGGTGTCGATCATCGGCGCCGGCATGAAGACCCATCCTGGTGTGTCCGCGACAATGTTCGAGGTCCTCGCCGGCGAGGGGATCAACATAGAGATGATCTCGACCTCATCGATCCGGCTCACGTGCGTGGTGCGAGCGGATCTGGTGGAAAAGGCAGTCGTTGCCCTGCATCGTGCGTTCAAGCTGGAGGGCGAGTGAGATGCTGACCGTCGGCGTCTACGGCGCGACCGGGCAGGTGGGCGCGGTGATGCGAGCGGTGCTCGAGGAACGGCGCTTTCCGCTCGACAGCCTTCGCCTGTTTGCCAGCGCCAGATCCGCGGGACGCGACATCGACGGAATCACCGTTGAGGATGTGGCGACCGCGGACCATGCCGGCGTCGACGTAGCTCTTTTTTCCATGGGAGCGTCCGCTTCGAAAGAGTTTGCGGAAAAAGTCGCCGCCGCCGGTGCCATCGTCGTCGACAACAGCTCGGCCTGGCGCATGGACCCCGACTGCCCACTCGTGGTGCCGGAGGTCAACGCAGCGGAGCTCGAACGGATACCGAAGGGCATCGTCGCCAACCCGAACTGCACGACCATGGTTTGCATGCCCCCGCTCGTCGTGTTGCACAACGAGGCGGGCCTGACCAGGGTGGTCGGCTCCACCTATCAGGCTGTTTCAGGCGCAGGGCTCGCGGGCACTGCCGAGCTCGACGAACAGGTGCGGGCGCTTTGGGAGAAGGCGACGGCTCTCGCTCTCGACGGCTCG
>CAZCCS010000117.1:0-8307 GCA_964497005.1 uncultured Acidimicrobiaceae bacterium
CGCGCACGCGAGCCACGCCCGCTCTTCTTCGAAGACCGCGCCGTTGGTTGCCACTAACGGTGAGATCCACGACGACGCCTCCAGACATTGAACGTGTTCAAATCACATCTTCCCTGTCACAGGAGACCTTGTCAAGACGATTTTGAACACGTTCAAGCAGAGCTTAAGTCGCGGTCAGTTGGATGGCCCATGTTCGAGACCGTCCCCAGGGGCAATTAAGTGGCCCCGTCCGGCATTCTGTGAAACCAGTCGCTACGGTGGTGCCAGAGCTTCAGCGAGTGCTATGCGATCGGAGAGGCGATGACGACGAAGTCCGATTTCTCAGCCGAGGAGTGGCAGCTCATTCTGGAAGCTCCCCCAAGTGCCGGCATGATCGTGGTCACGGCCCAACGCGGGGGGACGTTCCGCGAAACCATCGCTATGGCCAAGGCCTACACGGACGCGCGTCAGCAGCACGGTGAGAGCGAGCTTCTGGATGAGATTGTGTCGGCTAAACCTGAACGGGATCACAGTCACTACCACTCCGTGGACGAGCTAAAGCAGCAGGGACTGACGCACCTGCGCGACTCGGTCGAGGTGCTTGAGCGCAAGGCCACGCCAGTTGAGGTCGAGGAGTACCGTCGGTTCATCGTCAACTTGACCCACAAAGTCGCAGCTGCCCACCGTGAAGGCGGCCAAGACGTGAGCGAGTCCGAGCAGGCGGCCATCGATGAGATCACAGCGGCCCTGAACACGACCGCCGGATAGCTCCTCGGCTCAGGCGCACCGCTTCCTGTGGGGCCTCAGATTATCCGAGTCGCTGAGACGCGGCGGGCAGACGGAAGGCGCTCAAACGGCGAGGGCTGCCCGAATGGCGTCGACGACTTGGAGATCATCTAGAGCGAGCTCTGAGTGCTTCCGTAAGGCGACCCCGAGGTCATTGGCGTCGCCCGTCGCGTAAGACGGCATGAAGGCCAGGAACGTTGCGACGACCGTGTAGCCAGCTTGGACACGGTGGAGCGACCACGCCTCGTCGAAGGCGATATCCGCACCGCCGGCGGCTCGGAGGGCGGTGAGGTAGAGCCGAAGCAGATCGCTCTCGGACTTTCGACGCTCCCCTGGGTCGACGGCCATTGTCAGGAAGTAGCTGACGTCGCGCAAGGCCGTGCTCACCCGCGATAGACCCCAGTCGAAGAAGCCGACGCGGCCGCGGTCGAGGAAAACATTGCCGATATGGGTGTCGCCGTGAATGTAAGTCTGAGGGCCGGCGTTCCACAGCTCGTCGAGCCGGGCGTGGTGTTTGATGTACAGCTCGCCGGCGGCTAGGTAAGCCGGCGTCAGCGCGTCGCCGTGCTCATCGAGAACGGCGCGCATCAACTGGGCGGCGAAGTCGCCGCGATACGGCTGGGGGGCTGCTAGCCAAGGGGCGACCGCTGAGCGCACGGCGGGATCTTCGAATCGGGCGTGGAAGCGAGCCAACTCCTCCAGAGCGCCGGCAGCTGCGTCGGCCGTCACGCCCCAGGCCCCGTCCGAGAACGCGCACCCACCGGCGGCGAGGTCTTCTAGGAGCAAGGCGAAGTTGCCGTCGTCGGCGAAGGCTGCGTAGTAGGCGCGAGGCACTCGCAACTCGAGGGACGGGGCGACATCGGCGTAGAACCTCGCTTCTCGCTCGCCCATACCGGTGGCTCCGATCATCTCCCGGTGGGCTGGGTCCAGCGGAGGCAGCTTCACGAACAGCGATGTCGGGCCTGTTCTCGTCGCCGCGTATGTGAGGTCGATGCGCATTCGTTGGTTTGTGGCGGAGGCATAATCGAGAACCGTCGCGTCCACGACTTCGGCACCGAGCACCGCGGACAACCAGGCCGGGGTGAGACCCGACGCATCAACAGGAAGGGCGCACACGGGTAGACATAAGCACAACTCGCCCGCGCTCAGCGCCCGAGTCAGGGCTCAGGTAACTCGCGCCCGGGCCACATCCGCACGATGGTGGACTGGCTGGCGGTCCCCAGGAGGACGCCGTCCTCAGCCCACAGGTGGACGTCGCCGTACCCGAAGCCGTTGACCACTTGATGCACCCGGATGTCGAGAAGCACCCAGTCCGTGGGGGTCATGCGCCCCACGCGTAGGGTGTTGTCGAGGCTGTTGCCGCCCGCACGCAAGCCGAGCGCCTGGCCGATGCCGAATGGGACGTAGTCCCCGAGGATCGCCAGGGAGGCCGACGACATGTCCAGGATCTTGGGCAGCTTGGCCCACAAGGCTGAGCGACCGCCGGGCACTCCCGGTCCTGGTAACTCGGCGAGGCCGCGGCCGGTCGCCAGGCGGACATCGAGACGGTCGGGGAGGGTGTCGCCGTCGGTACTGATCCGAAGTTCGCGGCGCTCGCACTCAGAAGGCGGTGGCACCTCCGGCATCACCGCCCAGGTTCCCTCATTTGGAATCTCTCGCCGGCCGAGCGCCGCATTGACCGTGATCACCTCCCTGTCAGCGACGTGACCAACGGCCCTGGCCTGGGTCACCTGGTGCCCGGCGACGGCCACGACGACGTCGAGATCGAGTACCTCAGGTGGCTTGGCGTAGGAGAGGTACTGCGCGGTTGCCCACACGACCGGCCGGCCCGTGGTGCCCTCGAGGGCTTCAATCGCCGCTCCGAGACCGCAACCTCCGAACAGGAAGCCGCCCGGCGTGCACACTCCTGGGGTGACCGGGAGCACCCAGCGGTATGGGTTGTGGGTGCTCTCCAACCCCAGAAAGGTTCGGGCGTCCATGGGTCGGGGATGCTAACGAGCGGCGACGTCCTCCTGATGCCTTCTCTGGGCCGGGCCTCAGTCGGTGGCGGCCGAGGCGGCGGCTGCCCGAGCTCGGAAGACACCCGGGGCCAGCTCACCATTCGACCGAGCATTCTGGAGGGCTGACGACCACCAGGCGAGATCGTCGAGCGTGATTTGGAGGGCCACTTCCGTGGCCGGATTGATGGGCGAGCCGTTGGGCTCGAATGCGCTCTCGACGAAGGGGATGAGAACGCTGCTCCGAAGCGGCGCCATATCAGCCTCGATCGCGATCTGCGCGAGGTGCTCGATTGCCCTTGTGGCAGCGGCAATACCGCCGCTGTACCCGACGGCTGCAATCGGCTTGTTGCGAAGGGCGAAGGAGATGAACACGTTGTCGATGGCGTTCTTCAGGACACCTGGGATGCTGTGGTTGTACTCAGGGGTGATGACCAGGTAGGCGTCTGCTTCCTTGAGCTTTTGATTCCACTGCTTGACGATCGGGTCCGAGTAGGTGGGGTCGCTGAAGTCCCCGATGGTTCCCATGTGCTCACCGAAAATGGGCAGGGGCCAGTCGCGCAGGTCGAGCAGCTCGACGTCGAAGGCCGGATGGGCGGAAGCACGAGCCATGACCCAGGGGATCACACGGTCGGCTGCGCGCGTCGGCCGGGTGCTGCCGACGATGATCTGAAGTTTCGACATTGCGGCTCCTCGTTCGGGTCGGGCCCATCAGGTGACCTCAACCATGATGGGATCCGCGCGTTTGTGTTTGCCTGGCCGTGTCGGTCCCATGATCGACCCGGCCTGCCAGACGCGCCGGGCGAGGCCACCTTGACTACGGCGGATGCTCTGAGCATGCTCGGGGGCATACTTCTCCGGCATGGAGGTGTGAGCCGATGAGTGGACCGGTCACTGCGGAGGACGTTGATCAGACCGCGTCGGCTTCCTCGCCAGCGAGCGCGGAGGTTGAGATCTCGGACAGCCGCTTGTCCCAGGTCGGTGAGCTATCGGTTCGACGGGCTTTGCCGCAGCGGAAAAGAAGGACGGTGGGGGCGTGGTGCTTCCTTGATCACGGCGGTCCGGTCGAAGCACCCGCCGGCGCGTTCGGGATCGGCCCACACCCTCATATCGGGCTGCAGACGGTTACGTGGATACTGTCGGGCGAGCTGCTCCACCGCGACAGCCTGGGAAGCGAGCAGCCGATCAGGCCGGGTCAGCTGAACTTGATGACCGCGGGCCATGGGATCGTGCATGCGGAGGAGCACATCCGCGAGGGCGTCGTACACGTGGTGCAGCTTTGGGTTGCCCAGCCGGACGCCACCAGGGAAGGTCGCCCGGCGTTCGAGCATCACGCGGAGCTGCCCCTGGTCGACTTGGGCGGCGGCAGCCAGGCGACGGTGCTGGTTGGTTCGATCGGCGACGCGAGGTCGCGGGCCCGGAGGGACACGGAGCACGTCGGCGCCGAGGTGGTAGTGCGGTCTGACGTCGACGTCCCGGCCGACCCCGCTTACGAGCACGCGGTGATCGCGCTCGAAGGGGTGGTGGAGATCGAAGGAAATGCGTTGGCGGCGGACCAAGTCGCCTACCTCGGGACAGGACGCGCGTCGATTCCCCTGAAAGCACGAGGCTCGGCGCGCCTGATCCTGCTCGGCGGCGTCCCTTTCGAGGAGCCGGTCTTGATGTGGTGGAACTACGTTGCCCGCACCCGCGAGGAGATCATCCGCGCGCACAAGGATTGGAGTGCAAGAAGCGAACGGTTCAAGCTCCCCGACTCCTCCCTGGCGCCGATCGACGTGGGGCCCCCGCCGTGGTCCCTTCGGGACGGCTGATCAGGCCTCACGGACCACGTGCAACGGGGTTGAGAGGAGCGAGCTCATCGCTGACTGGGTGGCTTCATCCCCGGGCAGCCAGGAGACCACCCGTTGTTCTGCTTCTTGGGCCAGGAGCACCTCGACTCCTATGCGAAGGATGCCGGCATCGGGGTGGGCTATCCGCAGGGTTTGCGCACCTACCCGCTCGGTGACATGCGCCTCCCATCGCTCGAGGAAATCCGGGGCGGAACGCAATTCTCTAACCAGGTCTTCGAACCGCGGGTCGGATCCCCACCGCGTTCCCGCCGCCCGGAGGCCGGCGGCCAGATTGTCGGCAGCGATGTGCCAGTCCGGCAATGCCTGTCGCCCCATGGGGTTCAAGAAGACGTAGCGGACGAGATTGGGCGGGTCCCCCTCGGTCACGCCCAAGGAAGCGGTGAGCCTTTCCCACGCCTGGTTCCACGCCAGAAGGTCGTAGACCGGGTTGAGTATGAACGCCGGGGTCGGGTTCAGACTGTGAAGCAGTGCTACCAGGGTGGGTCGGACTTGGCTGACGAGCGGTCGCGGCGCGGGGCACAGCTCCACGTTGTTTGTCTTCATCGCCAGGATCGTCAGGTGGCGCCTGTCGTCGTCGCTGAGGCGGAGCGCCTCGGCCAAAGCCGAAAGAACCGCCGCGGATGGGTTGGTGTCCCGGCCCTGTTCGAGCCTCACCAGGTAGTCGATGCTGACGTTGGCGAGGGTGGCCAGCTCCTCTCGGCGAAGACCGGGAGTGCGACGGCGTCCGGCGGAGGGGAGGCCTACCTCCTCCGGTGAGAGTCGTTCGCGCCGGGAGCGCAGGAACTGTGCCAACTCACCGGGGTCTCCCATGCCCCGATGATGCCATCCCTCGGGTTCTAAAGGGTGGCCCTGGCGCTACCACAATTCCTGGAGCCGTAACGTGGGTTGGGATGAAATTCGAACCTGTGGGATGTTCTAAAAGGTGTGAGCTCGATCACCCTGGCTGAGGGCGTCCCGGCCGCGAGCGTTGAAGGGTCGAAGCCAAAGCACCGGCCGCTGTGGCTTGTGATCCTCCGCCGGGTAGCGACGGTGGCGGTTCTCGGCGGCGCAGTCTGGACCGGGTACGACCACAGGTCGGAGCTGTTCACAGCCGGATCGATGCTCTCCCACCTCCAGGTCGCCTGGTTGGTGGTGGCGGTTGCATTCGAGCTCGCATCCATGGTCGTGTTCGCCCGGCTGCAGCGCTGGCTGCTGCGCGCCGGGGGAGTCCGAGTGCCGCTTTTACCCATGGTGGAGATCGCCCTCGCCGGCAACGCCATGTCGACGTCGCTTCCGGGAGGACCCGCGTGGTCGGCGACTTGGGCTTTCGGCCAGCTGCGGCGTCGGGGTGCCAACCGGGTGCTGGCCGGCTGGGTACTCATCGTCGCCGGGGCGCTGTCCAGTTTTGCAGTGTTCGTCATCGTCGCCGCCGGGTCGTTCGTCGCCGGCAACTCCGGGCCGTTCGCGCACCTTCGCTGGCTGGCCGCGGTTCTTGCTGCGATACCGCTCGCCGTGGCGGCCGGCTACGTGGCGGCACGTGAGAGCCCGCGCGCCAGGGCCGCTCTCTCGGCTTTGTGGCAGGCGGTGGCGGCTCACGTACCTCCAGCCCGAGTGGTCGGCCGGGGCGTTCGCAAAACGGTGGACAGCTTGGGTCTGGTAAGACCCGGAGCAGCCGGATGGGCCGAAGCGTTCGGCCTCGCCCTGGCCAACTGGCTCTACGACGCCGCCGTACTCGTCGCGTGCATCGAGGCATTGCACCTCCCGGTGCCGTGGCGGGCGATTTTGATCATCTACGGATTCACCCAGATCTCCGCCAGCCTGCCGATAACACCTGGCGGACTTGGTGTGGTCGAGGCATCGTTGGCCGCACTTCTGGTGGCCTACGGGGTGCATTCGACTGATGCCCTGGCGGTGGTGCTCCTCTACCGGATCGTCAGCTTCTGGGGCCTGGTCCCTATCGGTTGGGGAGTCTGGTTCGGCCTCGAGATCGCCCATCGCCAAGGCGCCCGCCGCAGGTCGCACCCCTGGGCGACTCACCAGCACGGCCCCGAACCGGCGGGAACCGTCTCTCCGATCGGCCCGGAGCACATCCTGCGGCCAGAGCCGTGCCTTGGCTGCCCCGGCGAGGAAACGGGGGAGCCGCCGAAGAAGCTCGCACGGCCAGAGAAGAACCTGGTGCCTGAGCCGATTGCACGCCCTGGTTGAGCCAAGAGCTTCTCTGTCCACGCGCGCACCCGCGCGTTGATGGTGTCGATGGTATGGTTCGGCCCAGCGGAAACGCCATTTGCGGTGTGCCGCAGGGAGAGAATTTCGCTTTTCGGTCAATGGTCCACGCGCTGGGTCATTTTTGACAGTTAGACAGTCCGACAGGGGGGACAGGCCAACATGGTTCACGCCAGGAGGAGGCTGCTCGCAGCAGGAGTTGCGCTGCTGTTCGTGGCTGCAGGATGCGGCAGCTCGTCGAAGTCCGGGAACGGCAGCACCGGGAGCGCCGGCAGCACGGGCAGCGCTGGCACCGGAAATCACACCTATACCGTCGGGATCCTCACCGATCTGACCGGACCAGCGGCTTCGGGCAACAAGACGATCGTGCAGGGAGTCAAGGCCGGCGTTCTTCTCGCCAAACGAGATGGCTACACGATCAAATTCGTCGTCGGCGACACCACCACCTCACCGAGCGGTGCGCTCTCGGCCGCGCAGAAGATGGTCGAGCAGGACCACGTTTTCGCGGTGATCGCCCATTCCGCACTTGCGTTCGCGGCGACGACCTACCTCACCCAGCACAACATTCCAGTGGTGGGGGCCGCCGAAGACGGAACGGAATGGCAGACCAGCAAGAACATGTTCGGGGTGTACGGGGCGGTCCATACAGAGGCCGTCTCGACCACCGACGGGGACTTCTTCAAAATGCAGGGCGTCACTACCGTCGGCGCCCTGGGCTACAGCATCTCCCCGTCGTCGTCGGAATCCGCTCAGGGAGCCGCAAAGTCGGCCGCCGACGTCGGGCTCAAGGTCGGTTTCGTCGATGCGGCCTTCCCGTTCGGGAGCACCAACGTCCAGCCCATCGCGCTGCAGATGAAGAGCGCCGGGGTCGACGGGTTCACCGCGACGGTCGACCCGAACACCGGTTTCGCGTTGGTCACCGCGCTGCGCCAAGCAGGCGTCAACCTCAAGGCGGCTCTCCTCCCGACCGGTTACGGCGGCGATCTGCTGCAGGCTGGACCGGGGGCCCTGCAGGAGGCCCAGAACGTCTTCTTCACCTTGACCTACGAGCCGGTCGAGATGCACACGCCTGCTACGGAGCAGTTTCAGAGCGACCTCAAGTCCGTCGGTGTCACGGACGAACCGACCTACGCCGAATACAACGGATACCTTTCGGTCGCCCTGCTCATAAAAGGTCTGAGTGCAGCCGGGTCCAACCCGACCCAAGCCTCGCTGATCACCGCCCTGTCGAACGTCCACGACTGGGACGCGCTGGGGATGTTCGGCAGCCACCACCTGGACATCAACAACCGCACCTCTGCTGGCCAGACCAACTGCGTGTGGGTTACGAAGCTGGTGGGGAACAGCTTCCAGCTGGTTCCCGGCGCCGACCCGATATGCGGACACCTCATTCCGGGCGTGACCGTCTCCCCAGCGTCGTGATCGCTTTCCCCAAAGTGCCGGCATCGCAGCGCTCGGTTGCGTAAGGATCCCTTCCACGGAAGCCAACAGTC
>CAZCCS010000118.1:0-578 GCA_964497005.1 uncultured Acidimicrobiaceae bacterium
CACGTCGGTTCCTGGCCCGACCCGACGGCGGTGGACGACCGACTCCGGCAGTGAATTCAACACATCCGAGGGAGCGTCCAGGAACAGCACAGTCATCCCGTCACGGACGCCGAGCTTGGTGGCGAGAGGTGTGCCGCTGTAGCCGGCCACCACTTGGTTATTTGCAGGGTCGCCGCATGGTCCAGAGCGGCGGCCCGTCCTTCACCGGATTCAGCTGCTGGTCCACGTCGAAGCCGAAGCGTCGGTAGTACATCAGGTTCTCCGGCTTCTGTGTTTCGAGGTAGCAATCGAGGCCTTCCTTGTCCGCCGAGGCGAGGCCTTGCTCCTGAAGCCGAGCGCCGATGCCCGATCGCTGCGCCGCTGGGTCGACCACTAGCAACAGCAGGTACCACAACTGGTCCTTCGGATGGGCCTTGTCGATGGCGAGCAAGTACCGGAGCCCGCGCCAGAGCGCAGGGGGTCTCAGAGCCATCGCCCTGGCTGCGCCGGCCAACTGTCGCACCTGGCTGGCGGCCGGCAAAGGGTAGGTGCCCGGCGGCATCCACGCGGAAACGCCCATCAGCCGCCCATCCGGGGTC
>CAZCCS010000118.1:588-7567 GCA_964497005.1 uncultured Acidimicrobiaceae bacterium
GCGCCCCCGAGAGCAAGATGTCGGGACCGAGCGCTGCCAGCTCTGAGCGCCAGAACAGAGCGAGCCCTCTCGCCCGGGTGACGCCGTTGGGATCGAGGTACTCGAAGAAGGGGTCGTGGTGGAAGGCCCGGGCGGCGACCATCGCTGCGTCGCGCAGGTCCGCTCCCCGGTTGGGGAGCGCTGCGATCTCAACGTCAATGCCGGAATTGGCCACCGGGCTCAGGCTACGCTCCCGCCCGGTGCCTGACCACATTCCCAAGGGATCTTTGGTCCGCCGGATCAACAACGAGCCGGCCCTGGCCCTTCTCGCCGGCCGTGCCCTGATCTTGCAACTGGCACACCCCGCGGTTGCTCACGGAGTCCAGGATCACTCGGACTTCCGCGCCAATCCCTTCAAACGCCTTCAGGGAACGGCCAAAGCGATGTTTGCCATCGTGAACGGAAGTGAAGCCGTCGCCGGCAGGGTCGGCAATCGGATTCGCATGATCCACGACCACGTCGTCGGTCCGGGCTACGAAGCGAACCGAACCGAGAACCTGCTGTGGGTTCACGCCACCCTGGTCGACTCTGCACTGCTGGCTTACACCACATTCGTGGGCCCTTTGTCCGGCGAGGAGACAGCCGAGTTCTACGAAGGCTCGAAGCGGGTCTCCGAGCCGCTCGGTCTTGCAGTCGACGAACATCCCGGGACCTTCCAGGACTTCCGCTCTTATTTCGATGGGATGATCGACTCGTTGGAGGTGGACGATGTTGCACGGGGCCTGGTTCGTTTCGTGCTGCACCCGCGACTGCCGGCGCGCCTCGAAGTCCCGCTGGGGCCCTTGCTGAGCATCGAGCGCCTGATCACTTACGGGAGCACGCCGGCCCGCTTGCGCGGCGAGTTCGGTATGCGCTGGAACGAGCAGCGGCAGATGACCTACGACGCGTGGGCGCTGGCGATTCGAACGGCCTACCGAATGCAGCCGGTCGCATTGCGCACGGCCCCCGCCCGGCTCGGAGGCGAGTTGCTGCTGCGGCGTTCCCGCCGGCGTCCGGCGGCCTGACAGCAACCTGACAGCACTTAGAGAAATGCACCATTTGCGGCTCTAGACCGCGCAGTCAGACAGGCGGATACTGGCGGTGAGGGAGACGCTGCGGGCGATCACGCGCTGCTCCCTTGCCGGCAGTCGGAGGGGCGGCCGCCGCTGGGACGCAGCCGAGACACCGGAGGGGATTATGTACCGCTTCGCACGCACCGCTCGGCTCGCCGTGGGTAATCCCCGCGACTCGATGGACTGGGCGGTGAGAATCACCGAGAAGGTCAACCAGATTTCGGGGGTGCCGGCCACTCTCTGGACCTCGTTCGCATCCGAGGACGCGACCACGTGCTCCTGGTCGTTGATGGTCGAGGACGCCGCCGAGATCGAGGCGATCGATTCAAAGCTGGCCGTGGACGACGGCTTCGTCTCGCTCGCCGGGGAAGGTGCGCGTTACTTGGCCGAGGGAACCCTCAGAGACCGCCTCTCGACGATTGTGTTCACATCGCCCGGGGGGAGTAACGACGCGCACTGGGCGCAGGTGACCGTCGCAACGGTGACGCCCGGAAACGTCCGTCGTGGGTTGGAGCTCGGTGTTCAGTTCGCTCAGATGGCGAATCAAATCACCGGATTGCAGACCGTCTTCGAGACGGGCATAACCGGCCAGTTCGGTTCGGTCCTGTGGGTGATGCTCGCGGACAGCTTCGGTCAGCTGCAGCAGAGTGAGATGCAGCTGAACTCCGACGCGTCATTCCTCGAGCTCATCGACACCGAGGCCTCCAAGGCCTACCAGCCGATCGGGGCCAGCGTGAGCTGCTACCGCCGGGTCCTATAGCGGGACTTTGGTTCCTCAGCCGCCGTGACGTTTCGGCGGCGGGAACGATCGAACACGTTTGCTGGCCGAGACGCCTTTTATGCGCGTCTCCGCCAGTGACGTGGCCGCCGCGACCGTCGTTGTGTTGGCGCGCTCGGCGAGGCGCAGGATCTCTGAAGTGGTGGTCGATATCCGCTCGACCGCGGCCATGGCTCTGTCGCGGTGATAGCCCACGAGTTCGTCCGCGATGTTGATCACCCCGCCCGCGTTCGCCACGAAATCCGGCACGTAGAGGATTCGCCTGGATGCGAGGCGGTCGGCGTCTTTTTCCGTCTCGAGTTGGTTGTTGGCGGCACCGACGATCGCGCGGCATCGAAGCTCAGGAATGCTCCTCTCGTTCAGGACCGCTCCGAGCGCGCAGGGCGCCAAGATGTCGCACGCTGTGGCATGCGCAGTTGTCACGTCGGTCACCTGCACGGCCAGGCTCGGATCGGCGGTGATGTGATCGATCGCGCCTTGGCTGACGTCTGCGATCGTGACCTTGGCACCGTCGGCGCACAGCAGCCGCACGAGCGAGGATCCCACCTTGCCGATTCCCGACACGACGACATGAAGCCCGGAAAGCTCGGGAGCGCCGTCGAGGTGCGCCGCCGTCGCGCGCATCGACCAATACACCCCCCGTGCCGTCGCTTCCGAGGGATCGCCCGAGCCGCCCAGCAACGGTGATGTGCCGGTCACGCAGGGTGTCTCCCTGGCGATCATGTCCATGTCTGCTTGAGTAGTCCCGACATCTTCGGCGGTCAGGTAACGACCGCCGAGCGAGTCGACGAAACGCGCGTAGGTGCGCAGGAGGGCTTCGGTTTTCGCGGTTGTTGGGTCGCCGATGATGACTGCCTTCCCGCCGCCAAGATCCAAGCCGGCGAGCGCAGATTTGTAGGTCATGCCCTTTGCGAGCCGCAGCACGTCGGTGAGCGCCTCGGCGCCGGAGGGGTAGTTGTAGAAGCGGGTGCCGCCTAGCGCCGGCCCGAGAGCGGTCGAATGGATCGCGATGATCGCCTTGAGACCGGTCGACTGGTCGTGGCAATAGACGACCTGCTCGTACTCGCCTCCGAGCTGCGTGAAGACGTCGGCCCCCGATGGTCCGCTGGCGCCCCCGCCTGGTTCCTCGGTCAGTTGAGGACAGCTCCTCCGTCGACGACCAGAACCTCCCCGGTCATCCACGACGACATGTCGCTGGCCAGGAACAGTGCAGCCTTCGCGATGTCGACGGGTTCGCCGAGCCGGCGGAGGGGGAGCCCGGGCGGGACATTCTCGCCCAGCGGTTCCCAGAGCGCTCGGGCAAAGTCGGTCTTGACCAGCCCGGGCGCGATGGCGTTGACCCTTACGCCCGGTGCCAGTTCGGTAGCCAAGTGTTTGGTGAGGTGGATGAGTCCAGCCTTGGTCAGGTCGTAAATACCGAGCGGTCCGCCGAAGGTGAGACCGCCGACCGACGAGATGTTGATGATGTTGCCGCCACGCTCGGACATGATTTGGCGCCAGGCTTCCTGCGTCCAGACGAGCGGCCCGCGGAGGTTGACCTCCATGGTCTTGTCGTAGCGAGACAGGTCGATGTCTATCGCACGCCCGAAGTACGGATTGGTCGCCGCGTTGTTCACGAGTATGTCGAGACCGCCGAAGGTTTCGATTGTCGCCCTGACGCACGCCGAAGCCTGGTCGGGGTCGCCGGCGTGCGCAGCCTGCACCGCGGTCTCCCCTTCAATGGTGGCAGCTGCCGCCTCGAGAGCGTCCTTCTTCCGCGAGGACAGCATCACTTTGGCCCCGTGCTCAGCGAGCACCTTGGCGATCCCGAGCCCGATTCCCTTCGAAGCGCCGGTCACGAGCGCGACCTTGCCGCTCAGGTCGGTCAGCGGAGCGGCATCGGGGGCCGTCTCGTCGGCGGGGTTCATTTTTGGGTCCTCCCTGTGCTTCTTTGGCTCGTTTCCCAGGCTCGTTTCCCAGGCCTGTTTCCCAGGCCGTTTCCCAGGACCGCCGGAGAGCTTGCCACGACCTGCAGGGTCTATCATCCCGCGTGAGTTCACGAAGCAGCCGAGCAGCAGCTGTTGCATCGAAGCCGACCGGGGAGCGTGTGCGGAGTGGACCTGAGCGGAGGGGGATGAGTGACCGGGGGTCTGGTCGAGGTCCGTTTGATCGGCGTACCGCTGGCGATCCATCGGCAGGCCGGTGAGCACAGCGCCGAAATCATGCGGGAGTTCGGGCACGTGGCTGAAGGTCCCGGCGCCGCCAACGCCCCGGCGCGCCTAATCCTGTTGGACCGGGTCCTCCAGGAGCAGTACCACCGCTTCACCGGTGGAACGTCCGAGCAGCTCGACGCCGCCATGCTGCGTGGCGATTTGGAGACCGACCTGACCTTCACTGTCCCGGTCGAGGCAGGCAAAGCAGCGGAGACCTTCGGAAAGCTGTGGGACGAGGTGGACGCTCACTGTGCGGAGGGCAGGTATCTGCTCGCCCTTCGGAGTCCTCCGGACGTGGTTGCGTTCCGGCGCTGGGTCCTCGGCGAGTTCAGGAGGCAAACAGGCGGGGAACCACCGTTGAGTTGGGCGGAGTGGCGGCGCCAACGCCAGACAGAGCAGTAGGGGAAAGCCGGGAAATACCTGGCACGCACTAATAAAGCTTCTTGTTGCGGGTATGCGAGAGTCATGCCGACCGATGAGCGCCGGCGCACCTCGGCTGATGTCGAGACAACTCGTTCATTCCGGGCCGACCTTGAACAGCCAGGGGAAGCCCGGCGTTTCACCGCACAAGCTCTCGACAGGCTGGGCGCCGCACAGGTAACAGATGACGCCGAGATAATCGTTTCCGAACTGGCCACCAACGCAGTGCTCCACGCGCGCTGTGGCTTCACGGTCAAATTGCGGCGGGACCGCAACTGCTTGCACATCTCGGTGAGCGACGGATCGGACCGCCTGCCGACCCTGAAGGCCGCCTCTGCTCAGCGCAACTCCGGCCGGGGCCTGAGGGTGGTCGAGGCACTGGCCGAAGCGTGGGGGACGAAACGGACAACGAAGGGTAAGAGTGTCTGGGTAAGACTACATCTGCCCCCCGAACCTCGGCCCGGAACCCCCGGGCCCGGAACCTCCGGCCCAGAACCTTGACTTAGAACGCGGCGAAGGAAATGCAGGACACCTCCCCGGTTGAGCTCGTTGAAGGCGAGCACATAGTTCAGTTCTACGACGACGACCTCGATCTCATTGAGGCCGCAGGTTCGTACCTGGCTGCCGGCCTGTCCGCGGGAGAGGCGGTCATCGTCATCGCATCGAGGGGTCACCGGGAGGCTCTTCTCGGAAAGTTCGAGGGGTCCGGGCTCGCCGCGGAGGAGGCGGTTTCCGCGGGCCGCCTGGTGATGCTCGACGCCGGCGAAGTTTTGTCCCGGTTCATGTCTGGTGGCTCACCGGACCGCTCTTTGTTCCGGGCCGAGGTGGGATCCGTCGTGCGAGAGGCCTCCAAGTCCGGCCGACCGGTACGCGCGTTCGGGGAGATGGTTGCGTTGCTGTGGGACGACGACAACGTTGAGGGTGCGGTCCGGTTGGAGGGCCTCTGGAACGAGCTTGGGCGGGAGGTCTCGTTCGGACTCTTCTGCGCTTATCCGATGCGACAGATGGCTGGGGTCGATTCAGCCGACGATTTCGAGCGGGTATGCCGACTCCACGGCCATGTCGTGCGGGGCGCCCCCGACCCCCCGGGTGCGGAGGCATCCCGGCGATTCGTGGCATCGGGGTTCTCGGCGCGTTTGGCCCGTCGGTACGTTGAGGCGACACTCGACGATTGGGGCTGCTCGTCTTGGGCAGAAGATGCGCTGATCGCGGTTTCCGAGCTGGCGGCAAATGCCGTGCGGTACGCCGGCGCCGAGTTCACCGTCGGCCTGTCTCGTGCGCCGGGCTCGATCCGCCTGGCGGTCGGCGATGCCAGCCCCGATCCCCCGGCACCCCAGGGGCCCACGCCGATGGCACTCGGGGGCCGCGGACTCTGGATGGTCCAGCGACTCGGGGCCGACTGGGGTTTCGAACGTATCAACGACGGCAAGGTGGTGTGGGTTGATCTCCCTGGTCACGGCACCGCTGCTGAGTGATTTGGCGGAGAGGGTGGGATTTGAACCCACGGTCCCTTGCGGGACACACGATTTCCAATCGTGCCGATTCGGCCGCTCTCGCACCCCTCCTCGTATGTGAGCTGCCTAGGCTATCTTGTCTCTAGGAGTGACCTGGCGCCTCGCGCGGTGGTCGGGTCCTGCGCAACGGTGCGCCGTGAATCGAGTCAGGGCCTGACGGCAGCAGCTCTCAGCGGACAGTTCCGTGTGCCGCAGATCGCCTGACCGCCGCGCCGGGCGCCAGTTTTCTTTGCTCATCCGCCGTCGCGGGACCGTCGCGTCCCTGCCATAGTCTGGTCGATCGTGGCTTCCCTGCCTGAGGTTCCGAACGGCGACGGACTTGCGAGCGGCGCAGGCGACGAGGGCGCCGCCACCTACCAGGCGCTCTATCGGCGATTCCGCCCTCAGCGGTTCGCCGACGTCCTCGGCCAGGAGCACGTCACCAGGGCGTTGAGGGGAGCCGTGCGCGACGGCAAGGTCGCCCACGCCTATCTCTTCAGTGGGCCGAGGGGCACGGGCAAGACCTCGACGGCCCGGATCCTGGCAATGGCTCTCAACTGCGAGCATCCCGAGGACGGAGAACCCGACGGGACGTGCGCATCGTGCGTTGCGATCCGAAGGGGCTCGTCGCTGGACGTGCAGGAACTCGACTCAGCGACCAACCGGGGCATCGACGAGATGAAAGACCTGCTTTCCCGGGTCTCGCTCGGAACCCCTGGCAGATGGAAGGTCTACATCGTCGACGAGGTCCACCAGCTGACGCCTCAGGCGGCGAGCGCGCTTCTGAAGACCCTCGAGGAACCTCCGTCGCATGTGATTTTCGTGCTCGCCACCACTGATCCTCAGAAGGTGATGCCGACTATTCGCAGCCGGACCCAACACTTCGAGTTCCGCCTGCTCGGTTCCGAGGTCCTCGGGAAGCTGCTGCGCGAGGTCAATTCGAAGGCGTCGTTGGGTCTGCCGGGCGAGGCGATCGACCTGGTCGTGAAGCGAGGGCACGGCTCT
>CAZCCS010000118.1:7577-8303 GCA_964497005.1 uncultured Acidimicrobiaceae bacterium
CAGGTCGCCGCGGCAGGCGGGGTCGACGACGAGGCCGCCGTCGTCGCCGACCTCGTGACCGCGTTGGCGGATCGTGACCCTGGTCGGGTGTTGGTCGAAGTCGCGGAGGCTGCCGCTGCCGGGCGAGACCCGCGCCGCATCGCCACCGAAGTGGTGGAGTACCTGCGCAACGGCTTTCTCGCCACCCAAGCCCGCTCGCTTGTAATGCTCCCCGACGACATTGCCGCCGAGGCGGAAGCGGAAGCCCGCCGGCTAGGCACCGCCGCTCTGGTGCGCACCCTGGAGGTGTTGGGCCAGGCGCTGATCGACATGCGGGATGCTCCCGATCCCCGGGTCACACTCGAGGTCGCTCTCGTGCGGGTCGCTTCACCGGAAGCCGACGACTCGAGGCCGGCGCTCCTGGAGCGGGTCGAACGCCTTGAGCGGGCCGTCGGCCAGGGTGGGGGGCCGCCCGGGCCTGGGGGTGGGCAGGTTGCTCAGTCGTCGACCGGGTCGGAGGAGCAGCCGATTGGAGGTTCGGTTCGGCCACCGGGTGGCCGTGATGCATCGGCGAGCGGGCCTGCGATCGGGCCGGCACGCGGTCCGGATCCGGCGGGCAGTGGGCGTGCGGCCGGGCCACCAGCCGGATCCGATCAGCCGGCGCCGGGGATGCCGAGGCCGGCGCTCGGGGCGCACCGGCGTCAGCAAGCGCCGCCGACGGCGCCGGCGGCAGTCGGACGGGCGGAA
>CAZCCS010000119.1:0-7420 GCA_964497005.1 uncultured Acidimicrobiaceae bacterium
CGTGGCCGACGCTGGTGGCAGGGCGGCGCTTTTGGGCGCATCGGGCGCATCGGGCGCATTCTCGGAGTCGAATTCAGCGATATTTGGTCAGAACCGGCGCCGAGAATCGCCGATCGCTGCGGGTATGGGCCGGCGGGGGTTTGCGTTCACGAACCGCCGTCCGGAGAGCCCTTCCAGGATTGCGAGCGGCAGGCTCCCTCGTTTCCCACGCGCGGGCTGCTTGACTCTAAGGCTGGCATGAGCGCTCGCCACGTCGTCGTCGACGGATCCAATATCGCCACGGAGGGCCGGTCGCTGCCCAGCCTCGCCCAGCTGGATGAAGCGGTGCGCGAGTTTCTTGCGGAGAACCCCGACGACATGGTCACCGTCGTGGTCGACGCTTCTTTCGGTCACCGGGTCGATCCGTCGGAGCTTCCGACCTTCGAAGAGGCTGAATCGGCCGGAGAGATCGTTTCGCCGCCGGCGGGGGCGATCGGGCGCGGCGACGCCTTCCTGCTCCGAATCGCCGAGAAGATCGGCGCGACGGTGCTATCCAACGACTCCTTCCAGGAGTTCCATGGCGAGCATCCGTGGCTTTTCGACAAGGGAAAGCTGATAGGCGGCAAACCGGTGCCGGGAGTCGGCTGGATCTTCATGGAGCGCAGCCCGGTTAGAGGCCAGAAAAGCCGCGAGGTGGTCAAGGAGGCCAAGCGCAAGAAGAAGGTGGAGAAGGTTGAAGAGCCGCCGAGCGGCTTGGACCTCGTTGCTGCGCAGAGCAAGGTCCGAGACAAGAAGCTCGACCGCGCGATCGCCAGAGCAACCCAGGAGGTGATCCAGCCAAACGACGGAAAGCGCTCCAAGCGCCGGCGCGCTGGAACCCCTCCAGCCGATCCGGTCAACGAGCCGCTGCCGTTCATAACCTTTATTGCCGCCCACCCGCTGGGTAGCGAGGTCACCGGGGTCGTCTCGGAGTTCTCGTCCCACGGAGCGTTCGTCGAATCGTTCGGGGCCAAGTGCTACATCCCGTTGTCGGCGATGGGCGACCCACCTCCGAGGCGGGCGCGTGAGGTCCTGTCGAAAGGTGAGGAGCGCACCTTTGTCGTCCAGGCACTGGACCCGCTTCGTCGCGGGATAGAGCTCGCACTTCCGGGCTTCGCACGGATCGCCGGGACGCCGACCGCGGAGACAGTCGAAGCGGAGATCCATCCAGCTCCGCCGTCAAAGCCGGGCCGAAAGAAGGCAGCGGCGCGCCAGGCGGTGTCGGTTGCCCAGCCCGCAGTGGTCCCATCCGACGGCGAGGGGCCGCCGAGGGATGGCCAAAAGCGGTCGCCGGCGAAGAAGGCAGCCTCCAAGAAGGCAGCGGCCCCCACAAAGGCTGCGGCCGGAAAGAAGCCTGCCGCGACGAAGGCCGCCGGCGACAAGAAGGTCGCAAAGAAGGCTGTGACCCCGGAGAAGGCAGCCAAGAAAGCGTCCGCCCCGGGGAAGGCGGCCAGTAGAGAAGGCCCGCAACAGGTGGCCAAGAAGGCCGGCGGCCATCCGGAAAAGGTGGCTAAGAAAGCGCCGGCGGAGAAAGTGCCGGTTGAAAAGGCGCCGGCGAAGAAAGCGCCGGCGAAGAAAGCGCCGGCCACCAAGGCTGCACCCGTAAAGAAGGCCGCCCCGGAGAGGCAGGCGGCGGCCGGCGCCAAGAAGACTCCGCCGGCCAAGAAGTCTCCGCCGGCGAAGAAGTCTCCGCCGGCCAAGAAGTCTTTGCCGGCGAGGAAGTCTCAGCCAGCCAAGACGGCGGGGTCGAAGCAGGCTGCTGCCGGCTCCAAACCGGCCCCTTCTGGCTCGTCGGCCCCGGGACAGACTCCTCCCGAAGCGAACGCCTCGGCGCAGCCTCTTCCCGAGCAGACCAACCCGGCGCAGCCTCCTCCGGAGCGCTCCTCACCAGCGCAGATTCCCACCGACGCCATTGCCTCGGAGCGGACTCCGTCCGAGGACATCGCCGCGGCGCAGACTCCTCCCGGACGGACTGGCCCGGAGCAGACGTAGCCGCCTCCCGGTAGACCATGTGGTCGGAGTGGCGGCCACGCTCACCGGCATCCCTACGATGGGGCCAACATGCGTATCGCGACCTGGAACGTGAACTCGCTGAAGGTGAGGATGCCGAGGGTGGAGGAATGGCTGTCATACGCCACGCCTGACGTCCTTTGCTTGCAGGAGACCAAGCTCGCCGACGCCACCTTTCCCCACATGGCCTTCGGGGCCCTCGGGTACGAGAGCGTCCACCACGGCGATGGGCAATGGAACGGGGTGGCCATCCTTTCGCGGGTTGGCATCGACAGGGCTTCCTTCGGGTTTGCCGATCCGGTCGAGGCTGACTCCGAGACCCGGCTGGTTACTGCGTCCTGCGGGGGCGTCGTGGTCAGCAGCGTTTACGTTCCGAACGGCCGAAGCGTCGACTCCGAGCACTATAAGTACAAGCTTGGATGGCTCCAGAAGCTCCGCCACCACCTCGACGTGGTAGCCAGCGACGATCAGCGGGTAGCGGTCTGCGGCGACTTCAACATCGCGCCCGAAGACGCCGACGTTTGGAGTCCCGAAGCGTTCATCGGGTCGACCCACGTGACCGAACCCGAGCGGGAGGCCCTTCGGGACTTGGAGTCGTGGGGGTTGGTTGACGCCTTTCGCCAGCGATACCCCCAGGACCGCTTGTACAGCTACTGGGACTACCGGGCGGGGGACTTCCACGAGCACCGGGGGATGCGGATAGACCTTTTGTTGTTGTCGAAGCCTCTCGCTGAGCGAATGTCCTGGGCTTTGGTGGACAGGAACGCGAGGAAAGGCAAGCTGCCGTCCGATCACGCGCCGGTGCTGGTCGACATCGATTTGGACGCCGCGTGACCGATCCCTCAGGCTCAGCCGGGGGGGTCGAGATCGCCGGCCAGCTCGCCGAGCACCTGGAGACGGTCATCAACGCGCCGGTGGAGGACCGGATTGCTGCGGCGCGCCGGGTGGGGGAGGCCTTTCGACGGGCCATCGACCTGCTGACTGCCACTGGTGCGCCGGCGGAGCGTCTTCTCGAGGTCGAGGCGCTGATGACCCAGGTCGCCGAGCTGCTCGAGGGCTTCGGGGGGAACAGGCGCTACGAGGGTCTCGCTGAGGCGTCAGGGCTGGGGCACGATCGAGCCCACTTCGATTGGTCGCCTCTGCTGGGAATGGCCAATCCGCTGGCGCCTCCTCTACGGGCGAGCGCCGAGGACGGGATGATCGTCGGGCGGGTTCGGTTCGGTTCTGCCTACGAGGGTCCGCCCGGTTGCGTGCACGGGGGGTACGTGGCGGCGGCGTTCGACGAGCTGCTGGGTCTGACTCAGTCGTTGTCCGGCCAGGTGGGCATGACCGCCAACCTCTCGGTCAGTTACCGCCGGCCCACCCCGCTGCACACGGATCTCCGGTTCGAAGGCCGCCTCGAAGGGATCAGCGGCCGGAAGGTGACCACCTCCGGAGTTCTGCTGGCCGGCGGTGAAGTGACGGCAGAGGCGAGCGGGCTGTTCATCACCGTCACGCCGGACCGGTTTGCTTCGCTGGCGGCGCTTCGGCAGCGCTCGCAAGACTCCTAGGGAGGCGCCACTCTCCGTGGCGTTCCACCACCCAGCGGGTGGGCACGCGACGATATGGGTGCGGGGGCGGCGCTCGCGGTGGTCGCGTTTGCGGTACATCTCGTCTCTGCGGGACCTGCGGAACACAAACCTACAAATTTGCACCGGAAAGCTCGTCTGTACCTTAAAACGCGCTTGATGCCGGAGGCGAGGAGTCCCGAGGTGTTGGCCGCGCCGCCGGCGGGTCGGTCAGCCGAAGTAGGCGCCGGCGCCGGCGAGGGCCGGCCGGGTGAGGGCGATCGGGGGACCGGAGAGGAGGTCCTCGGGGGTCAGCAGCTCCCACGGGATGGGGAGCGCAGCGGAGCCCGATCCGGCAAGAGGCTTGGGGCGGCGGGGGAAGGGCGCACCCGAACTCCCGCCTCGGCCCTTGTAGACGATCAGCCCGGTCAGCGGGTCCGGCACCGCGTCAAGGGCGGCCCGCACATTGGCGAGGGCCATGTACTTGTCCCACGCCTCCTCGTCGTCGAAGCACACCTCGAAAACGACGCCCCACGTGTGCCGGTGCCACGACCAGTCCTTGGCGCCGTGAGAGAGGGCCGACTCGATTAGCGCGTCTTGGTAAGCCTCCGCCCAAACGGACGCAGGCGAGGCCCCGTCGAAGACTTCGATCGAGAACCAAGCGCTCATCGGGGACAGGCTACCTCCCGGTCCGGCCGCGCGTCACCCCCGCAAGCTGAATTCTAAGCCGGAACCGCTCTTTTGGCAACGATCGCGAGCAGAGTCGACCCGTACCTGGAAGCCTTCACCGGCCCCAAGCCAGGTACCGTCACCAGCTCCTCGTGGTTCCTCGGCCGCAGGCTCGCTACCGCAGAGATCGTTGCGTCGTGCAGGATCACGTATGGCGGAACCCCGCTCGCGCGCGCCGCTTGAGAGCGCCACGTACGCAGGCCTGCGACGATCTCCTGGTCGGGATCGGGCCACCCGGGCGTGTCCCGCTTCGGGCCGCGCCGCCGCTTGACGGCCTGCCGGTCGTGGCCGGCGAGCGCTTGGCGCTGAGCCCGGAGTCGCTCCCTCCAGAACTCCACGCCAGACTCGATGTCCGCAGGCTCCAGGTTGGCGCCGCCAACGCCGCTGCCACCGTCGCCTCCGTTCGGGGAGATCAGCTCGAGCCAGGGCGAAGGCTCCCGCGGAACCGGCCTGCCGCCAAAGCTTCGAAGCCGCGACCACGAGCAGTGAAGCTCCCGTCCGGCTCGGGTCATGGCGACGTACAGCAGGCGGCGCTCCTCGTCGTATCCCTTTCCGCCGGCGCGCGCGATCGGGACGTAGCCCGCTTCCAGTCCCACCAGCCACACTGCCTCCCATTCGAGACCTTTGGCCCGGTGGAAGCTGCACAGGGTGACCGCGTCGATCCCCTTGACGCCGCGAGGGCCGGCAAGGTCCGACCGGTCGGACGCTCGTGTCTCGTCTTCTTCCTCCCGGTCCAACTCCGATGACGGCGCCCAGAAGGGCACCCCGGCAGCGGCCAGGGCGTCCTGGAAGGGCTTGAGCTGGGCATTGGTACGGGCGAGGATCGCCATCTCCGACCACGGCCGGCCATCCAGATGAGCCCTACGGATGGCCAGGGCTACCCCTTGTGCCTCGGCTGTCTCCGACGGGTAGCAGCGAACCGCCGGCCCAGGTCCTTCTGGGGCCGACGACGACAGCCGGTCTCCCTCGGCACCGAGGACGGATGCGGCCGCGCTGACGATCTGCGGGGTGCACCGATGGTTGTCGTCCAGGTTGACAACCTGTGCCTCCGACCACCGCTCGGTTACCTGACTCAGCAGTCCTGCGTCGCCGCCGTTCCACCCGTAGATCGCCTGGTTCGGATCCCCGACCGCGCAGAGATCCGACGACGGGCCAAGCCAGGCGAGGAGCAGCCGGTACTGGAGAGGGTTCAGGTCCTGGAACTCGTCCACGAACACGTGACGCCACCGCCAGCGCTGGGCGGCGGCGAATGAGGGGTCGCGCTCCATGGCGTCGGCGCAGCCGGCCAGGAGATCGTCGAAGTCGATCAGGCCCCGCTTGGTCTTCTCGTGCTCGTACCGGGCGTACAAAGCAGCCAGATCGCTCGCCGATACCCCGGGGGGCAGGGCGCGTCCGTGAACCTCCACCGACTCGACGAACCGTTCCGGCGTGATCATCCGAGCCTTCGCCCATTCGATCTGCGAAGCCAGATCCGAGACCGGAGTCGAGCCAAGCCCCGGGCGGCCGGCCGCCAGCGGTCCGAGCAGGCGGCTCTTGCGCTCCAGCATCACCGGCGGGGTCCGCCGGCGGTCGGCCCACCACCGGCGGAGCTGCGCCGAGGCGACCGAATGGAACGTCCCGGCGGCGATCTGCCCCTGCATTCCGAGCTGATGCAGCCTTTCTGTCATTTCGCCCGCTGCCTTGCGGGTGAAGGTGAGCGCCAGAACGTGGCCGGCACCGGCGGCTCCGATCCCCACCCGGTAGGCGATCCGCCGGGTGAGCACCCTGGTCTTGCCCGCTCCCGCTGACGCCACGACGATCAGTGGCGCAGCGTCGCTGGTTACGGCCTCGTACTGGGCCGGGGACAGATCCACGAGCAGTTCTTCGGCTGCGGAACCCGTGGACGCGTCAGCGACAGCCCTCTCGTGCACCCGGCCGAAGATACGGATCGGGTGTGACGGTTTGGTGGATCCTCAAATGACGGCGCCGGTTGCGCGCCTGGCGATGATCCCCCCGAATCATCGAGCCGGCGCTGCAACCGGGCACCTGTCGAGGCCCGAAGCTTGCCTTGCCCCAAGCGTTTCGTCAAGAACCCCCGCGAAAACGCCGTCGCATTACCTTGTGTCCGTGGGTTTCCGACGCCGTCTTCACAAGGGCGAAGAGCTGGTTCTCGAGACCCACCCGCACTGGTGGTATCTCGCCGGACCGGTGACCGTCGTGGTCCTCGTGATCGCCGGCGCCGCCACCGGAGCGATCGAGCACGCGCCGTCGTGGGCGGGATGGTTGTCGCTGGTGGCGTTAGGAGTGAGCCTCGCGTGGCTGCTCGGCCGCTACGTCAAGTGGCGCTCGACCCAGTTGATCGTCACCAACCGGAGGCTGGTCGAGAGGCGCGGTTTCTTCTCCAGGCGCGGGAGGGAGATACCGCTGATGGCCCTCAGCGACGTGAGCTACCACCAGTCCCTGTTCGAGCGGATCATCGGCGCCGGCACCGTGGTCATCGAATCGGCGGGACGCGACTCGCGCGAGAGCTTTCCGGATCTACCGCGCCCGGGTGCGATACACGACGAGATCTACCAGCAGCTTGACGCCGCCCGCCGGTCCTACCAGTCGATCGGCGGTCAGTCGCAGCCGTCGATACCGGAGCAGATCGAACAGCTCGACCAGCTCCGCCGGCGGGGTGTCATCTCCGACGCCGAGTTCGAGGACAAGAAGACCCGGCTGCTCGATCGTCTGTGAATTTGGCGGCTGTGACCCCGAACGACACTGTCCGGGTGGTGAGCCTGGTCCCGTCGATCACCGAGACCCTCCTTTCGTGGGGGGTCTCCCCGATAGCGGTCACCCGGTTCTGCGAAGCGCCCGGGATACCGACGGTCGGGGGGACCAAGAACCCCGACGTGGAAGCGATCGTCTCAATGGCGCCGGACCTGGTGCTCATGGACCGTGAGGAAAACCGCTCCGAAGACGCCGAAACCCTCGCCTCCGCACGGATCAAAGTCCATGCCACCCACGTCCTTTCCGTTGAGGATGTCGGGCCAGCCCTGCGCGAGATCGCCGGCCTCCTCGGAGTCGACGGCGAACCCTCCGCACTCGCTTCGGAAGCGACCCCCGGGGACCATTTTTCCCAGGGACGTTTTTCC
>CAZCCS010000119.1:7430-8272 GCA_964497005.1 uncultured Acidimicrobiaceae bacterium
TCCGGGCCTGGATCCCGATCTGGCGCCGTCCTTGGATGACCCTGAACGGCCGCACCTACGGATCCTCCGTGCTGGACCACGCCGGCGTCGAGAACGTGTTCGAGGACCACCCCGACACCTATCCGCAATCCGGCGTCGAAGACGCGCGGGCCCGGCGGCCGGATCTCGTGCTCGCCCCGTCGGAGCCGTACCCGTTCTCCGAGCGGCACCGGGCAGAGCTCGAGGCGGTTGCGCCGGCGGTTTTCTTGGACGGGCGGGACCTTTTCTGGTGGGGGGCGCGCACGCCTGCGGCGTTGGAGCGGCTCCGGGCCTTGGTGGCGGGGCTGGCGTCACGGTAGGTGTCGCGGTAAGTATCGGCCGACGCTGGATAGCGAAGGGAGAGGGAGCGTGACCGGTCCGCTGAAAGGCTTCAGGGTCGTCGAGCTGGCCGGGATCGGGCCCGGGCCCTTCGCCGGGATGATGCTCGCCGATATGGGCGCTGACGTCATCCGGGTGGATCGGGCCCAGTCAGTGACGGAGAGACCGGGCCCCAACCGCTACGACGTGCTCGGCCGCGGGCGGCGGTCGGTAGGTGTCGACCTCAAGCATCCTGACGGCCGGGAAGCCGTTCTGCGGTTGGTCGAGCAGGGTGACGCCCTGATCGAGGGTTTCCGGCCGGGCGTAACCGAGCGCCTCGGGCTGGGCCCCGACGACTGCCTTGCGCGCAATCCGAAGCTCGTTTACGGGCGGATGACCGGGTGGGGTCAGGACGGCCCGTACGCGCCGGCCGCCGGCCACGACATCAACTACATCGCTCTCAGCGGCACCCTCGGGATGATCGGGCGCGCCGGCGAGCAGCCCGT
>CAZCCS010000120.1:0-8221 GCA_964497005.1 uncultured Acidimicrobiaceae bacterium
GAGTTTGGTAGGCATCGAGATCGTGGCAACCGACGGGGCCACGGTCACCAGGGATGTAGTCGTCTTCTGCGGGTCCGAAGGCCACGCTGCCGAAGTCGAGAGGGCGGCACGAGCGGTCGAGGGCATCGAGATCCTCGAGGTCGAGGACCGGACGTTCGCGCTTCACGAGCGGGGCAAACTCAGCATCGACAGCAAGGTTCCGTTGAGAGACCGCGACGACCTGGCAATGGCCTACACCCCCGGCGTGGCGAGAGTGTGTATGGCGATCGCCCACGACCGGCTGCTCGCCCACCGATACACGATGAAAGCCAACACCGTGGCGGTCGTGAGCGACGGGACGGCCGTGCTCGGCCTCGGCGACATCGGCCCGGAGGGGGCGATGCCGGTGATGGAGGGCAAGGCCATGCTCTTCAAGGAGTTCGCCGGCATCGACGCGGTGCCGGTGTGCCTGAAGGTGTCTTCGCCCGACGAGCTCGTGGAGACCGTCCAGCGAATGGAGCCGATGTTCGGCGGTATCAACCTCGAGGACATCGCCGCACCGCACTGCTTCGACGTCGAACGGCGGCTGACCGAGACGTTGTCGATCCCGGTGTTCCACGACGACCAACACGGGACCGCGGTCGTCGTGCTCGCCGCGCTTCGCAACGCCACGAAGCTGGTGGAAAAAGACCTCGCAGATCTGCGGGTCGTCCTCTCGGGTGCCGGCGCCGCCGGCGTGGCAATCACCAAGATCCTCATGAGGGCCGGCGTCAAGGACATTGCGGCCGCTGACCGCAAAGGCGCGATCCACGGCGGTCGCGAGGCGCTCGACCCCTCGAAGCAGTGGCTCGCCGACAACGCCAACCCCGAAGGCCGCTCCGGCTCCCTCCAGGACATCCTGCGAGGCGCGGACGTGTTCATAGGTGTCAGCGGACCCGGACTCCTGCATCGCAGCGATGTAGAGACGATGGCTGATCGGCCGATTGTCTTTGCGCTCGCCAACCCGGTGCCGGAAGTCCTTCCCGAAGAGGTCGAGGGGGTCGTCGCGATCATGGCGACCGGTCGGAGCGACTACCCGAATCAGATCAACAACGTGCTGTGTTTTCCCGGGATCTTCCGCGGCGCGCTCGACGCCGGCGCCACCAGGATCACCGAAAACATGAAGCTTGCCGCCGCCGACGCCATCGCTGCTGCTGTCCCCCCGGAGCAGTTGCGCCCGGAGGAGATCGTGCCGAGCGTCTTCGTGCCCGGGGTTGCTCAGTCGGTCGCGTCGGCAGTGGCTGAAGCCGCCCGCGCCGACGGGGTCACACGCTGAGGCTTGCGCCGAGGCGGGCGCTGAGGTTGGTCATCGCCCGGCGGAAGTAGCGGGGAAGCATCGCATCCATCAGCGGGCGCGTCTTCGCGAGCAGCGGGTGCGGGTCCATGGCGATGGTCCACTGGACCGTGCAGTGGCTGCCTCCCTCGCCCTGCGGGGTTATGCGGTAGTCCTCGGCCAGGGCACTGGCGAACGGCGCGCCGGCGCGCGACACGAAGAATGTCCAGCGGTACGGCTCGTCCCACAACAGGATCGTGTCGGTGTAGCGGATGGCGGCCATGGTCACCTCGCGTACCGATCCCGGACCGTGCGGGGGCGAGGTCAGGTAACGGCCTTGATAGGAGAACCCGGGGTTCCAGGCCCCCCAGCCGGCGGGGTCCTCTGCGAGTGCGCGGAAGATGGCGGTCGCCGGCCGGTGCAGTACTTCGGTGCTGGTGCAGCAGTAGGGCGCCGTGTCGAAGAAGTCGGTCCCGACCTCACGGAGGTCCCAAGGCATGGCGCAAGGTTAGGGCCGGCCGGCTGGGACGGCTGCTGGGTAGAGAAAAGTTGCTATAACAGCTTTTCTCTACCCGGTAAGGGGTCGGGTGGGGTGCTGCGAGCCACCTGTAGCAGTCGAACAGGTGTTCGTATAGGGTTTGTCCTGTGGAGGATCTGCTCGGCGCCGCGGCTGCGAGGAGCCGGCCGACCGCGATGGCCGGGACCCGCAAGATGGAGGTGGCGGGCGCGGTGCGGGGTCTTTTTCCGGATGGCGGGATACAGCGCGGGATCACGCTTGGAGTTGGCTCGCCGGCGGGTGTCCCGGGAAGCTGGTCCTTGGCGTTGGCGGTTGCCGGCGGCGTGATGGCCGGCGGTTCGTGTTCATGGGCGGCGGCCGTCGGGTTCCCCTCGCTAGGGCTGGTGGCGGCGTCCGAGCTTGGTGTCCCTCTCGATCGCCTTGCCCTGGTGCCGGCGCCGGGGGACAGCTGGCCGGTGGTGGTCGCCTCGCTGCTCGACGGGGTCGATCTGGTGATGTTGTGGCCGCCGGCGAGGGTCCGTCCCGCCGACGCACGCCGCCTGGCCGCCCGGGTCCGGGAGCGGGGGTCGGTGATGATGGTGGTCGAGGCGGCTGGTCAGCGGGGATGGCCGGAGTCGCCGGAGGTCCGCATCGATGTGGAGTCGGCCTCGTGGATAGGGCTCGGTGCCGGCCACGGAAGCCTCCGCGCCCGGCGGGTGGAGGTGGCGCTGGGCGGCCGGCGGGTGGCGGGAGGTCGAGGCTGGCGGGTGCCTTTGTGGCTGCCGGGCCCGGGGGGAGGGGTGGAAGAGGCGGCGCCGGCGGGCGGGGTTGCGGTTGGTTTGGGCGAGGAGCCGGCCCGGCCGGTGGCTTCGGCGGTGGGGTAGGGCGTGACCCGGACCCTCGTCGCCTGGTACCCGGACTGGCCGGCGGTGGCCGCGGGGTGCGGGTTGGAACAGCCGGCGGTGGTTGTTTTCGCCAACCGGGTGGTGGCGGCCACGGTTGCCGCACGGGCAGATGGAGTAGTGCCGGGTCTGCGCCGGCGAGAGGCTCAGGCGCGTTGTCCCGAAGCCGAAGTGATCGCCGCCGACAGCGGGAGGGACGCCCGGGAGTGGGAGCCGGTTGTGGCGGCACTGGAAGCCTTGACCCCGGCGGTGGAGATCCTGGCGCCTGGGGAGCTGGCGCTGGCGACCCGTGGTCCTTCCCGTTATTTCGGAGGTGACCGGGCGCTGGCGGAGCTGGTGCAACGCACGGTCGATTCGACGGTCGGGGTGGCGGGATGCAGGGTGGGGGTCGCGGATGGTCGTTTTGCTGCGTCACTTGCGGCGAGGATGGCGGGGGCGGGGGGCGGCTCGTCGGGCTCGGGGGACGGTGGCTCAGCGGGTGCCGGCTCGGGCGGCGGGGGGGTGCTGGTGGTCGAGCGCGGCCGAAGCCGGCAGTGGCTGGCCCCCCGATCCGTTTCCACCCTGGGCGACGGCTACGAGGATCTGGCCGGTCTGCTCGTCAGGCTTGGCGTCCAAACCCTCGCGGACTTCGCCAGGTTGCCGGCGCCGGCGGTGCTGGGCCGCTTCGGCACGGCAGGCGAGACGGCCCACAGGCTGGCCCGAGGGCTCGACCCGCGCCCTGTCTCCGCCCGAACCCCTCCACCGGATATGGCGGTGTCTGCTGAGTTCGACCCGCCGGAGATGAGGATCGAGGCGGCGGCGTTCGTCGCCAAGACACTTGCCGACCAGCTTCTCGAGCGATTGGAGCAGCAGGGCCTGGCCGCGACGATGGTGTCGATCGAGGCCCAGACCGAGCACGCCGAGCACCTGGTGCGTCATTGGCGGCACGAAGGCGCCCTGAACGCGTCCGCTCTCGCTGAAAGGACCCGTTGGCAGCTGGAGGGTTGGTTCGCCGGAACCGGTGGTGAGGGGACTCCTTCGGCGGGGCTGACCCTCCTCCGGTTGGTGCCTGAAGAGGTTCACCCTGACACCGGACGCCAGCTCGGGTTTTGGGGCGGGTCTGCCGAGTCGGACGCCCGCGCGGCCCGAGCCTTCGCTCGGGTCCAGGGCCTGCTCGGGCCTGATGCCGTGGTGACCGCGGTGCTCGCCGGCGGGCGGGGTTTTGCCGAGCAGGTGCGCCTCATCCCATGGGGCGACGCTCGTGAGGACAGCGGTGGCAGGGGGAAGAGCGGTGGCAGCAGGGTGGAGGCCGGCAGGCGCAAGCGGAAGGTAAAAGGCGATTCCGCGGAAAGCCCACCGTGGCCGGGGAGGCTGGACGGGGCGGCGCCAGCGGTTGTCTACGCGGGTGCACCAGCTGCGGCGATATGGGACGCCGGCGGGCAGCCGGTCGAGGTCAACGGACGCGGCCTTCTCAGCTCGCCCCCCTCTACGGTTTCCATAGCCGGCGCTCCGCCGGCGGTCGTCGCCGCCTGGGCGGGGCCGTGGCCTCTCGAGGAACGCTGGTGGGATAAGGGGGGTCGCCGGCGCGCACGGGTGCAAGTGCTGCTCGACAACGGCGAGGCGCACCTGCTCAGCCGTGAAGGCGGGCGCTGGTGGGTGGAGGCCACATACAGCTAGGAGTTCCGACGGGCGAATATGAGTCGCCCCGTGCGGCGATTCTGCGGTGCGTTTCGCCTCTCCGGTGCATTCGCGACATGAACCTGGCCGTTCTGCACCGCAAACGCGAAATGTCCCACAGAACCGCCGCGATCAGTAGCCCAGCAGGCCCCTCACGTAGGCCGCCTGCCCGACGTGCTGGAGGCTGTCGTCGGCGATGCTCACCAATCGCACGCACATGGTGACCGGCGGATCCCATCGACGGTCCACAATCCGGTCAAGGTCCTTTGCGGGAAGCCTCTCGAGCATTGCCAAGGTGCGGGCCTGTACCGCTTCGAGGTAGTCCTCGAGGACCGACGCGTCGCGCGGCCTGATCGAGGCGACGTCGTCGGGCGAATGGCCGTAGCCGGTGTTGTTCGGCTCGGCCGCAACGCCGACACGTTCGGCCCAGTCCCCTCCAAGCCACAGTTGCTCGGACTTCAAGATGTCCGAGACGTGGTGGTCCTGAACCCGGGTCAGGTGCCAGATCAGCCATGCAATCGAGTTGGCCTTCACTCCCGGGCGTGCGACAAGTGCTTCGTCGGGAAGCCCTCGCAGAACGTCTCGCACCAGCGGAGGGATGCGGCCGTAGACCTCGAGCAGAACCGCCTTGCTCTCCATTATCAGTCAGCCTAGGCGGTGACATCCGCCCGGCCGGGGCCCCAACCCCGGCCTCCTCCCCGGGCGTGGGGACCCCAGCCCCACGCCGGGCCGTTGACATCCGCCCGGCCGTAGCGGTCGTAGTGTCGCGGCCGATGCCCGACTTCGAAGTTCGCCGCGCTGCGGGTGCGCTGGGTGCGTACGTCACCGGAATCGATCTGACCCGCGTCCAGACGCCCGAAGAGCTGAAACCGATCAAAGACGCCCTCGCTGAGCATCTGGTGATCTTCTTGCCGGACCAGCCCCTTGACCTCGACGACCTCGAGAGGGTGACCGATCTTCTCGGTGGCCGCGACGTCACACCGTACGTCGACCCCTTGCCGGATCGCCCTTATGTCATCAGGGTTATTAAGGAGCGGGAGGACGAGCTCAACTTCGCCAACGCATGGCACACCGATCTGAGCTACCTGCCCGAGCCACCTGCGTACACGCTTCTTCACGCGTGGGAGGTTCCCGACTTCGGCGGTGACACCGTTTGGGCGAACCAGTACATGGCGTTCGAGACGCTCTCGGCCGGCCTACAAAACACCTTGCGAGGATTGCGTGCTGTCCACTCCGCCGGCATGGCGTACGGCACCGGCGGTCTCCTCGACAAGGTCAAAGACCTGACGTCGATGGCCATAGCCCCGTCACCGGAGGCGTACAGCGAATGGACCCATCCGGCCGTCATCACCCACCCCGTCACCGGACGCAAAGCCCTCTACGTCAACCCCGTCTACACGACCGGGTTCGACGGGTGGATGCCGCACGAATCGCATCCGCTCCTGTCCTTCCTGCACCGACACAGCGTCAACGAGAACCTGACCTGCCGCCTCCGCTGGGCTCGCCACACCCTCGCCATCTGGGACAACCGCTGCACCCTTCACAACGCCCTCAACGACTACCCCGGACAACGACGCGAAATGTTTCGCACCAGCGTCAAAGGCGCCGCTCCTACAGCGTGAAGCCAGCCGTCTCCTCGATCAGAGCGGCAACCGCGCACAGCAGCTCTTCAGTGTCGGCAGTGCCGACCAACTGCAAGCTCGCAGGCATCGCCCGCTCGGCCGCCCTGACCGGCATCGCCAGCGCCGGCGTGCCGGCCAGGTTGAACGGCGCCACATAACGGATTTCGCTCAGCCGGCTCGCCTCGTCCAGCGAAGGCGGCGCATCGGCGAGGGTTGGAAGAGCCAGCACGCTCACGTGCCCGAAAACAGCCTGCAGCTCCTCGCCCCACCGCCCCTCTTCATCCCAGGCCGAGGCGACCTGCTCGTCGCTGATCTTCGAGCTCGACTCCAACCGGGTCGAGACCTCGGGCGAAAGGTCGCCGGCGTGAGAGCACCACAGGCCGGCGTGCGTTCGCCATGCTTGCGCGCCCAAGACCGTCATCGCCGCCCGGGTCGCCTCGTCCCAGCGGCGGAGGTCGACATCGACAACCTCGAGGCCGGCGCCGGCGAGAGCCTCGTCGATCGCCTCATCGATCCAGGGCTCGGCGGGTAGCCGCACCCGTCCCACGACCAGATCGCGGGGAACGTCTCCAGCTTCGAATCCGGGCTCGAGCAAACGCATGCCCTCCACCACCCCGGCCACCGTCGAGGCCATCGGCCCGACCGTGTCGAGCGACGGGGCGAGGGGCAGGACGCCGTCCAAGGGGATCCGCCCCCTTGTGGTCTTCAGGCCGACGACGCCGCAGCATGCCGCCGGGACCCGGATCGACCCGCCGGTGTCGCTGCCGAACGCGACGTCGGCCTCGCCGGCGCCGACCGCGACCGCCGACCCGCTCGATGACCCGCCGGGAGCCAACGCCGGATCGAGCGGGTTCACCGGCGTCCCGAACCACGGGTTGATGCCGGTCACCCCGAAGGCCAGCTCGTTCATGTTGGTCTTCCCGACCACGGCAACCCGCCCCTCCGACTCCGCCGCCCGCGTGCCGGCCAAGCACGCGGCGTCGATGGCCGGCGGGGTCTCCTCCGAAAGCGCAGCGATCACCTTCGAACCGTTCGTCGTCGGGACGCCGGCCATGTCGATGAGGTCCTTGACCGCCACTCTCAAGCGATCGCCTGGGGGCGCATCGAACCGGGTGATGAAGGTGGCCATCGAGTCAGCTTGCCACCCCCGGGTGACACGGCCGTGCGTGGGGTTGGGGTCCCCACGCTACGGAGGAGGACGGGGTTGGGGCCCCGTCCGGGACTAGTGAATCGAACAGATGTTCGATATGTTCGGACCTGTGGGGTACCAGAACCCGCCTGTCCCTTGGAAAGAGCTCGAGGCCCGCCTGTCCGGCCGGCCCCGGTACCGTGACGCCCTGCCGGGCGACGGCGGTGACAGCCCGGCGTGGTCCTACAAGCGGCCGGCCTATGAGGTGCCGACGGGCCTCAACCGCCGGCGCGGGCAGGTGCCGTACGCGGAGCTGCACTGCCACTCGAACTTCAGTTTTCTGGACGGGGGGTCGCACGCCGAGGAGCTGGCCGAGGAGGCCGCCCGCCTCGGCCTCGAGGCGCTGGCGGTGACCGACCACGACGGGATGTACGGGGTGGTCCGCTTCGCCGAGGCGGCGCGGGCGGTGGGCGTGCCGACGATCTTCGGCGCCGAGATCTCCCTCGGGCTCACCCGCCCGCAGAACGGCGTCGCCGACCCGGAGGGCACTCACCTCCTCGTCATCGCCCGGGACCCGGTCGGCTACACCCGGCTTTGCCGCGCGATGTCGGTGGCTCACTTTTCAGGCCGGGAAAAAGGTCGCCCGCAGGTGTCCCTCGACACCCTCTCCGCGATCGGCCGGGGTGCGCTACCTGACCTGGGCGCCGACCCGGTAACGGTCGGTCAACCCACCAACCCGGCCGCTGATCATTGGGTCGTGCTGACCGGTTGCCGCAAAGGGACGGTGCCAGCCGCGCTCTTAGCCGGCGGTCCTGCCAAGGGTCTCGCGGAATTGCAGAGACTGCAGCGGCTGTTCGGTCGGGAATCGGTTTTCGTCGAGTTGTGGGACCACGGCGACCCGCTCGACTCGGCCCGCAACGACGCCCTCGTCCTGCTCGCCGACCGGACCGGCGCGGACATCGTCGCCACCAACAACGTCCACTATCACCACCCCTCCCGCCGTCCCCTCACCACCGCCCTGGCGGCGGTCCGAGCGAGGAGAAGCCTCGCTGAAATCGACGGCTGGCTGCCGCCGGCGGCCGCCGCGCACGTGAGGAGCGGGGCAGAGCCAGCGCGTCGCTTCGC
>CAZCCS010000121.1:0-357 GCA_964497005.1 uncultured Acidimicrobiaceae bacterium
TCCCGGTGCCGGGCTCGTACACCCGTCCGAGGTCGAAGCCTTCGACGTGGGGAAGGCTTTCCGGCGCGAGGCGTTCGGCCCAGCGCCGAGGAGCGAGCTGTTCCTGAGCCAGCACCTCTTCCGCCCGGCGCTCGAGCATCGCCCGGTTCTCGGCCAGGCGCGCTTCGTCGAAGAATCGGGGTGCGTACCGGATCGACACCACCACCGGGATGCTCACCGCCAGCAACGGCACCTCGTACCACACCGACCGGGACAAAGATGCCACCGCCAAGGCCACCGCCAGGATGGAATACAGGATCGCGGTGTGCAGGTCCTTGTCGAAAGCCGAGCGCGCCAACTCGGCCGCGTCGCGCCCGT
>CAZCCS010000121.1:367-8199 GCA_964497005.1 uncultured Acidimicrobiaceae bacterium
GGGGGCCATCAAGGACAAGGGCGCCTCCTTCCGCGCCTGGGTCGCCGTGGCGGCCGCCTCGGCCGACGCCGCCGAGCCCGACCAGGACGCCTTCAACGCCGCCCTGAACGACCAGCTCCTCCGGGCGGCCGCGTCGCGCCCGTGGGACGACGACGCCGTCTCCGCCTCGATCCGGCGTGCGGCCCGGGCCAGGCGGGCAGCTGCGCGCCCCCACAGTGCGGCGGCTATTGCGCAGAACACCGCCGCGGCAGCGAGCCACGGCTGCGTAAACATGCCAAGACGCTATCCGAAGGAGCTACCTGCTATTTCAATACCGGGTCAACTTCCGGGGTCAACTTCGAGGGTTAGCTTCCGGGGTTAACTTGCACGCCGCCGCACCCGGAAAACGATCGGCGTCGCCCCGAATCCGAAATGCTCCCTCAGGCGCCGCTCCAGGTAGCGCAGGTACGGCGCCGGCACGGCTTTGGTCGCGAAAAGCGTGAAAGTGGGCGGGTCGGTCGTCCCCTGGGTTGCATACAGGATCCGGCCGCCCGGCGAGCGGTGTGCTGACTGAGCGAGGGCGATCACCCGGTTGAGCTCGGCTGTCGGGACCCGCTTCCCGGAAGCGTCCATCGCGCTGCCGAGCGCCGGCAGGAGCTTGTGGACGCCCAGGCCAGTGCGCGCGCTGATCTTCAGGATCGGCGCGTACCCGAGGAACCCGAGCCGGTCCTCGACCTCGGCGGTCACGGCGGCCCGCTTCTCGGCGTCGAGCATCTCCCACTTGTTGAGCAGGATCACGATCGGGCTCCCCGAGGCGTCGATCCGCTCGGCCAGCCGCTGGTCCTGCTTGGTGACGCCGTCGGTTGCGTCGATGACCAGAAGGGCGACCTGAGCTCGGTCGAGCGCTTGCAAGGCCCGGACCAACGAGTAGTACTCGGCCCCTTCGGCTTCCTTCGCCCGCCGGCGCATCCCGGCGGTGTCCACGAAGCGGAGGTCCCCCTCCGGCGTCGAGACCAGAGTGTCGACGGTGTCCCGCGTCGTGCCCGGAAGGTCGTGAACGACCGACCGCTCGTCGCCGATCAGCCGGTTGAACAGTGTCGACTTACCGACGTTCGGCCGGCCAACGATCGCGACTGACGGAACCCGCGGTCCTTCCTCCGGTTGTTCCTCTTCGACAGGTGGCGGAAAAAGAGCGACCACCGCGTCGAGCAAGTCGCCCGTGCCCCGACCATGGATGGCGCTGACCGGCACCGGGTCTCCGAGGCCGAACCTCGCAAAAACCCATGCGTCGGTGTCGCGGCTGTCGCCGTCGACCTTGTTGGCGACCACGACCACGGGACGGCCCGACCGGCGCAGGAGCTCGGCAACCTTTGCGTCCTCGTCGGTGATGCCGACGGACGTGTCGACGACGAAGAGGACCACGTCGGCATCGGCGACCGCCCGCTCGGTCTGCGCGCTCACCTGCTCGTCGAGGGAGTTGCCCGACGCCACCCACCCGCCGGTGTCCGCGACGGTGAACTCCCTGCCCGACCACTCCGCATCCAGGAACTTCCGGTCCCGGGTCACACCGGGTCGCTCTTCCACGATCGCCTCGCGGCGGCCGACGATCCTGTTTACCAGCGTGCTCTTGCCGACATTCGGCCGCCCGACCACCGCGAGGACCGGTCGCCCCGATGTGGTCGTGGGCAGCGCCCCGCTTCCCTTTTTCGCCATCATCTTCGGACGAGCGCGCGCCGGAGAGCAGCGCCGTCAGACGCTATGACCTCGACGGGGCGTGGCAGGTCCCCGAGCTCGAGCCCGTCCAGGAAGCGCCCGCTTGACAGGCACACGTCCGGCAGGAGGTAGCGCCTTCCCGGTGGAGCGTCCCGGAGGGCGGCGGTCAGGTCGGTGCCGGTGAGTAGTCCGGCGACGCCCGTGTTTCCTCCGAAGAAGCTGTTCTCGACGGGAAGTATCTCCGCGTCGGGCGCCACGGCACGTAGGAGCGGCGCGAGGACTCGCGCGCCGTAGGAACCGGTGAGCACGGTGGCCGGAGCGTCGCGACGTGGGGCGATCGAAAGACCGTCTGTTCGGGGGGCGCGGTAGCCCTCCGCCGGTGCGCCGTCCACCGACTGGAAGAAACCACCTGGCCCTCCTTCGGGAGCGTCGAGCCGTCCGTGGAAACGAGCTTCGAAGGAGGCGGCCATGCCGATCCCGTTTTCGTGCTGGGCTACGTCGCCGTAGGTTTCGAGGGCCGGGAAGGGACGGCCGGCGAGGAGGTAGTACTCGTCGGCCGCGTAGACGAGGCGCCGTCCGAGTGCGGACAGGAACACTTCCTGCCACTCCTCGACGAGATCGACGACCCGCTCGGCTTCGGGTGTTGTGTGCGGGCGCATGGCCGGCTCGACATTGAACCGGCTGACTCCGAGCGGGACGCATGCGACGCTGGCCAGATCTGGGAACCGGTCGAGCACGCCGGCGAGGGTGTCGTCGAGTACTGCTCCGTCGTTGACGTCGGGGCAGACGACGACCTGGCCGTGTATCTCGATGCCGTTGTCCAGAAGGGCTCGCAGCCATCGCAGGCTCGTGGCCCCGCGGGGGTTGCGCAACATCCTCGCCCGGACGTCCGGGTCGGTGGCGTGAATGCTGACCCAAAGCGGCGACAAACCCTCGGTCACCACCCGTTCCAGGTCCAGCTCGGTGAACCGGGTCAGCGTCGTGAAGTTCCCGTAGAGGAAGGAAAGGCGGTAGTCGTCGTCCCGGGTGTAAAGGCTCTTGCGCATCCCCTTGGGGAGCTGGTGGATGAAACAGAACTCGCAATGGTTGTCGCAGGTGCGGACCCGGTCGAAGAGGGCCGCGTCGACTTCGATCCCGAGCGGCTCGGCCCCCACCCGCTCGACGTCCACCGACAGCTCGAGACCGCCTCGCAGGATTTCGAACGCGATCTGGTCCTGGTCGGCGATGAGCTGATATTCGATGATGTCGCGAGGGAGCTGGCCTTCCATCGCGGCGATCTCGTCGCCTGGTTGGAGACCGGCCCGGGCGGCTGGCGACCCTGGGGTCACCGCCACCACACGGGGCATGGACATGACCCACCAAGGATACGTGAGATCGGCGTGGTTCCCGGCTGCAGCGACCGCGCCCTCCCCTGACCCGCCGGTAGCCTTGGCCGACGTGGACGTAGAGAAGGTGCTGCTGGCATCGCCCCGGGGGTTTTGCGCCGGCGTGGAGATGGCGATCAAGTCGCTCGCTTGGATGACCAGGGTCTTCGAGCCGCCGGTGTACTGCTATCACGAGATCGTCCACAACAAGGTGGTCGTGGACCGGTTCCGCGAGATGGGTGTCGTCTTCGTCGAGGACGTGGCCGAGGTTCCCGAAGGCGCACCGATGATGCTGTCCGCCCACGGATCCCCTCCTGAGATAGTCGAAGCGGCCGTGGCCCGCGGCGGCGCGGTGGTGAACGCGGTCTGCCCGCTCGTGAAGAAGGTCCACCACGAGGTGAAGGTCCGGTCCGGCAAGGGCTACTCGATCGTGTACGTGGGGCACGAAGGGCACCAGGAGGCGATCGGGACAGCTGCGGTCGCGCCCGACGCGGTGCACCGCGTCGAGCATCTCGACGAGCTGGAGGGGTTGCCGCAGTTCGAGGGTCCCGTTGCGTTCCTGGCCCAGACCACGCTGGCCGTCGACGAGTGGGAGGCCCTTCTGGAGGCGGCCCGCCGGCGCTGGCCCGATCTGTGGGTGCCCGGAACCTCCGATCTTTGCTTCGCCACCACGAACCGCCAGAAGGCGCTGAAGAACATCGCCGGCGAGTGCGACGTGGTGGTCGTCATCGGCTCCGAGAACTCGTCCAATACCCGCGCCCTCGAACGCACGGCGGTGGCGGCGGGCTCTCCGCGCGTGCTCCGGGTCAACGGCCCGGATGAGCTGCCTGGCGACCTGGCCGGGACGGTGGGGGTGATCGCCGGAGCATCCGCCCCGGAGGAGGTCGTGACGGGCGTGATCGCTGCTTTGGCTCCTCGCGACGGAGTGGAGGAGATCAGCGCGGTCGACGAGGACGAGTACTTCCCGTTGCCTCGAGAGCTGCGCGACTCGGTGCGGAACCTGGCCGCGGCGGCCGCGGTGGCAGGGCTCGCGCCGGGGGCGGACCCGACGGCAGGGGGCGCCCCGCTACCGGACGATCGCGAGATGTCGGCCGCCATGGCTCTCGCCGGGCTCACGCACTAGCGGTTTTCGTTCGGGGGGGGGTGGCCGGCGGCGGGGGCCGGCGGTGGTTGTGTCGGCGCCGGCGGTCGGTTCGGCGCCGGCTGCGCCGGCACGAGGTTCGGGTTCCCGCCCGGCGGGCAGCACTAACGTAACGCGGCCTTTTCGTCCGCCGGCGATCCAGTGACAAAAGCGCGCTGTGGCGACACCTTCGTCACACGATCCGCGAATCGAGTCGGGGCCCTGTTACGAAGATGCTGTTGCGGACTGCTCGCCTGACCGGCCGGCGCCGGCGAGCGCTTCGTCGAACAACTCCTGGAGGGTCTTGTGCAGCTGCTGGGATGTCTCCGCTACAGCGCGCCTTGAGACCCTCGCGCCGGCGGATCGCTCCGGTGGCGGGATCGGCGGCCCCACCACCATGACCACCTTCACCGGTCTGATCCCCTTGCTGCCCTTGGGCATGGCCCATTCGCTCCCGCCTATGCCGACGGGGACGATCGGGACGTTGGCCCGGGCCGCCACGAACGCTGCGCCCTCGAACAGCGGCTGTACCACCGGACCGGACTGGCGGGTTCCCTCGGGGAACAGGACGACCGGTTCACCGCCGGCCAGAGCCGCCTCGCATTTCCGCAGAGCCTCGCGATCCGGCGTGCCTCGGTGGACAGGAAACGCGCCCAAGGACGAGAACAGGGCGCCGGTCCACCGGTACTTCCAAAGGCTGTCCTTGCCCATGAAACGAATGCGCCGTCGGGTGAGGCAGCCGGCGAGGAGGGTGTCGATGTTCGATCGATGGACAGGCGCGATCACGTAGGCCCCTGAGGTCGGGACGTTCTCCTTCCCGCGGATCTGGACTCGCCAGTACGCCCGGCAGACCACTTCGACGACCCAGCGGGCGAACGCGTACCACAACAGCGCGGCGCGAGAGCGTGAAAGGCCGGGCAAGCGTTCGCCGGTCGAGGGCGCCGGCGAAGTCGGCTCGGGCAGCGAATCAACCGTCACTGTGGGTTCTTTTTGCCATCTCGAGAACGGTTGCTACCACGGCGTCAACCCCCAAACCAGTGGTATCCAGCACCACCGCGTCCGGAGCCACGCTAAGAGGCGAGGCGGCGCGCGTCGAATCGGCATGGTCCCGCCGGGCGATGTCCGCTGCCACCTGGTCGTACTGCAAGTCGAGCATCTCTTTGCTACGCCGGCTCGCCCGCTCGGTGTCATCGGCGGTGAGATACACCTTGACGTCCGCGTCGGGGAACACGACTGTCCCGATGTCCCTTCCTTCGACCACCCCGCCGCCGTGCGCCACGGCCCATTCGCGCTGCCTTGCGACCAATTCTGCTCGCACCGCGGGGTTGGCAGCGACGACGCTCACCGCGCGGGTCACCTCCGGGCTGCGTATTTCGATGGTCGCGTCGGCGCCGTCGACCTTGACGGTGTCACTCACCTCCAGGTCGATGTGGCGGGCGAGGTCGGCCACGCGCTGGGCGTCCTCCGGGTCGATGCCGCGCCGTATCGCTGCGAAGGCCACCGCCCGGTACATCGCGCCGGTGTCTAGGTATTCAAGGCCCAGTTGCGACGCTACAGCCTTGGCCACTGTCGACTTTCCGGAGCCCGCGGGGCCGTCGATTGCTATGACGAGCAACGTGCGTAGTCCTCCTCGAACTGCGGATAGCTGGTGGAAACCGACTCCCATCCCTCGATGGCGACCGGTGCCGCGGCCGCCATGCCGGCGACGGCCATCGACATGGCGATGCGGTGGTCCCCCGCGGCGTCGACGTCGCCACCTGCGAGGGGTTTCCCGCCGGACCCCACGACGGTGAACCCGTCGGGACGCGGTTCAGCCGACGCTCCGATCGACACAAGGGCCTCGACCGTGGTTGAGATCCTGTCGCTCTCTTTCACCTTGAGTTCGGCTGCATCCGCGAACACAGTCTCGCCTTCCGCGTACGCGGCCGCCACCGAGAGCACAGGTATCTCGTCGATCAGGGATGGAACCTCCTTACCACGGACTTCGGTGCCCTTTAGCGCCGAATAGCGGGCCCGGATCGTCGAGGTGGAAGTCGCTGGGTCTTGATCGGTGATCTCCAGGTCGGCTCCCATCCGGAGGAGCGCACCCACGAATCCCGCTCGCCCGATCCCGGTGTAGACCCGCTCGACCGTGACATCGCTTCCGGGCGTCACACACGCGGCCACCAACCAGAACGCCGCCTGGGAGGGATCTCCCGGCACATCGATGTCGAAAGGTGCAAGGTCCGAGCGGCGCACTGTGACGGAGCCCGGAGATACCGAGATGTCGGCCCCACACAGGGCCAGCAGTTCCTCTGTGTGCGCCCTCGTGGTTACGTCCTCCCTTACGGTCGTCTCCCCGTCGGCACAGATGCCGGCCAGGAGCACTGCGCCTTTTACCTGTGCGCTGGGGACCGGCAGGCGATAGTCGATTCCGTGGAGCGATCCGCCGCGCACGACCAGCGGCGGGAACCTTCCCCCATCGCGGCCGTCGATCTCGGCGCCCATCAGCCGGAGGGGTTCGGCGACCCGGTCCATCGGCCTGCGCGCGATCGAATCATCGCCTTCGAGCACCGTAAGGCCGTTTATCCCCGCCGCCCAACCACTCAGGAGGCGTATCCCTGTGCCGGAGTTGCCGACGCTGATCACGCCCGGAGGTTCGTGCAGCCGCCCGCCCTCGATACGAAGCGCAGATGTGACACCGCCCTCGATTGGCGCGCCGAAACTCTGCACCGCCCGTAGTGTGTGGGCGACGTCCTCCCCGGTGGACAGGCCACGGATCGTCGAGGTCCCCTTCGCTTTCGCGGCGAGAAGCACGCAGCGATGCGAGACCGACTTGTCGCCCGGCACTCGCATGCGGCCGCGCAATCCGCTGGGGACTGGGCGGGAGATGTACCGGGTCACGGTCCGAGCGGCCGGATAGAGCAACGGAAGTCCCTTTGGTGCAGCGCCGCTCTGGTGGCTTCGGCGGCGGCGTTGTCGATCACCAATACCAGAACGCCTCGATGCCCTTCGGCGCTGTGGGCGATCTCGAGGTCATAGATGTTGACCCCCATCTCCCCGAGCAGAGTGGTCACTTCAGCCAGCACGCCCGGCCGGTCCGGAACGGGCACCCGGACCTCGACGGTGTCGTCACCGGCCGGGACGCCAGTGGGAAGGTTGACACGCGCTTCCCGGGCTCGTTCGAGAACCTTGAGGAGCATGTCCCGCTCCGCTCCGGCGACGACATCGCGAACATCACCGAGAGCTCCGATGAGGCGGTCGAGGACGTCGAGAATTGCCTCTTTGTTTTCGGCGCACACGTCGGGCCAGATCCCTGGCTCCCCAGCAGCGATGCGGGTCATGTCCCGGAACCCTCCTGCTGCCAGGCGTAGGAGCGCCGAGTGCTCGAGGGACGCGTCGGCGGCCAGGTTCATGAGGGTCGCAGCGGTGAGATGGGGCACGTGCGAGACCATCGCCACGAGATCGTCGTGCTTGCCTGCTGGCAGCTCGACCACGTTTGCCCCCAGGGTTGCCACGACTGAACGGACGAGCGAGTAGGCGACGGGGTCGGTGTGGGTGGTCGGCGTCAGGACCCAGGTGGCCCCTTCGAACATGTCCGGGTCGGAACCCTCGACGCCGGCTTGTTCGGAGCCGGCCATCGGGTGGCCGCCGACGAAGCGTGGGTCAACGACCTG
>CAZCCS010000122.1:0-8145 GCA_964497005.1 uncultured Acidimicrobiaceae bacterium
AGGCCGGGCACCTCCGTGAAGAAGGAATAGTTGCCTCCGGTCGCCTGGGTGCCGCACTCGATCACATGGCCGGCGACAACTGCGCCTGCGAGAGCATCCCAGTCATCTCGCTTCCATCCGTGGTGCCACGCTGCCGGGCCGACTGCCAGGGCGGCGTCGGTAATCCGTCCGGTTACGACGATGTCCGCGCCGCGGCGGAGCGCCTCTGCGACCCCCCAACCGCCGAGGTACGCGTTGGCGGTCAGGATGGCCCGGTCGCCGAGCGGTTCGCCGGTGTCCATGTGGGAGAAGGAGATCCCGGCTTCTTTCAGCTCTTCCAACCTAGGAACGAGGTTGTCGCCCTCGACGTAGGCGATTACAGGATCGAGCCCGAGCTTCTCGGCCACGGCGGCGACCGCGTCCGCGCAGCCCCGTGGCGATAATCCGCCTGCATTCGAGACCACCTTGATGCCTCGGTCCAGGCATTCACCCATGACCTGTTCCATCTGGGTCACGAACGTTCGCGCGTACCCTGCGGCCGAGTCGCGCAGCATGTTCTTGGCCAGGATGAGCATCGTGAGTTCCGCCAGCCAGTCCCCGGTCAGAACGTCGATCGGCCCACCGTCGACCATCTCGCGCGCGGCGGAAAGGCGGTCGCCGTAGAAGCCGCTGCAGTTGGCGACCCTGATCGCCGAGGTCATCTGTGCTCCTCGATGATCACCAGGAGATCGCCGCCGTTGACCTGATCCCCGACATGGGCTCGAAGCTCACCGACGGCGCCGGCGTGAGGAGCCAGGACTCGGTGCTCCATCTTCATCGCCTCCACGATCATCAGCAGATCTCCTACTTCCACATGATCACCGGCCTGCACATCGACAGAGATCACCTTGCCAGGCATCGGCGCGACGAGCCCGCCGGCCACGTGCTCTCCCCGGTCTGCCTCGGGAAAACGAGGCAGACCGACGAGGCGCACGTCCCCGTCGGGCCCCTGAACCCAGACGTCGGCGCCGGCTTTGAAGACATGGACGCGATGTCGTGAATGTGGTCGAGGGCCGCTCAAGCCCTCGACCGCGTCAAGCTCTTCGAAGTCCACCCAGCCCTCGAGTGTGGAGTGGACCTTCACTGTGCGACCGTCGATGTCCAGGGTGCCGTCACGGTTGGTGCGGTAGGAGACGGTGACGTCCTCGCCGGCGTGCTCGTAGGTTCGCGCTTCAGGGGGCATGACGGTGTTGCGCCAGCCGGGCTGGAAGCTTCGAAGGACGGGCCTGGAAGCGACGGATTCTTCCCGGTCTGCCAGCGCCGCCGCGACGACCGCGACCCGAAGTTCCTTTGTCGACACTTCTCGCCGGAGCGGAGCTCCGCTTCGTTCGATGAACGACGTGGTGGTGTCGCCGGCGAGGAAGAGGTCGTTGCGCAGAGCGGCGACGAGGAAATCGCGGTTGGTGGTGACCCCGCGGATCCGGCTCCGTTCCAGGGCGAGAGCCAGCTTCCGGGCCGCCTCGGTTCTGGTGGGGGCGTGGGCGATGACTTTGGCGAGCATTGGGTCGAACTCGACGGAGACGTCCGAAAGTTTCTCAACGCCGGAGTCCCATCTGACCATCGGATCGCCGGCGGGTTCCCAATCCAAGATCGTTCCTGTCTGAGGCAGAAAGCCAGCGGCCGGATCCTCGGCGTACAAGCGCGCCTCGATGGCGTGCCCGTCGATCGAAAGATCCGACTGATCAAACGACAGAGGATGACCGGACGCGACGAGCAACTGTTCCCTGACCAGGTCAAGGCCGGTCACGGCCTCGGTCACCGGATGCTCGACCTGCAGCCGGGTGTTGACCTCGAGAAACCAGAAGTCCCCGCCCGGTTCGACGACGAACTCGACGGTGCCGGCGTTCGTGTACCCCACCGCCTTTGCCGCCGCGAGTGCGGCAGCTCCCATACGGTCCCGTTGCTCCGAGTCGAGCGCTGGGGAAGGCGATTCCTCGATGATCTTCTGGTGCCGGCGTTGTATCGAGCACTCGCGCTCGAAGCAGTGCACCGCGTTGCCGTGCGCGTCGGCGAGCACCTGGATCTCGACGTGACGGGCGTCGGTCACGTAGCGCTCCAGGAAGACGGTCGGGTCGCCAAACGCTCCTTCGGCTTCCCGCTTCGCGGCCGCGACGTCCTCGTTCAAAGAGTCCCGCGATGTGACGATCCGCATTCCCTTGCCGCCGCCGCCGGCTGCCGCCTTGACCAGCACCGGGAAGCGAATGTCGGCCGCCTCTACGTCCCACGTGGGGAGGACCGGAACGCCGGCTTCGGCCATGAGCCTTTTGGCGGCGAGCTTGTCACCCATCACCTCGATGACCTCGGGCGGCGGACCAACCCAGGTGAGGCCGGCGTCGATGACAGCGCGGGCGAACGCAGCCCGTTCGGAAAGGAACCCGTACCCGGGATGCACGGCATCGGCACCGGCCCGTTCGGCCGCGCCGAGAAGGGCGCCTATGTTCAGGTAGGTCTCCCCAGCCGTTCGACCGGACAGGGGGATCGCAACGTCGGCTTCCTTGACGAAGGGGGCGTCAGCGTCGCCTTCTGCGTAGACCGCAACCGTCTTGATCCCCATCAGCGACGCGGTCCGCGCGATCCGGCGGGCTATTTCTCCCCTGTTGGCGATGAGTAGCTTGGTGATCACAGTCGGAACACCCCGAACCCATCGGCTCCCCTCACCGGGGCGTTGTGACAAGCGGACAGCGCGAGGCCCACGACCGTCCGGGTGTCGCGAGGATCGATGATGCCGTCGTCGACCACCCGGCCGGTTGCGTAAAGCCCAAGGGATTGCGCCTCGGCGAAGTCCTCGACTGCTTTGGTGATCGCAGCTTCCATCTCTTCGTCGATGGGTTGGCCTCTCCGGGCGGCCTGCTCGCGCCGGACGATAGACATGACCCCTGCCATCTGCTTCGGCCCCATGATGGCGATCTTCGCGGTGGGCCACAGGAAGACGAACCGGGTGTCGAAAGCCCTTCCACCCATGCCGTAGTTACCCGCGCCGTAGCTGGCGCCGAGGATGACGGTGACATGGGGGACCTGCGAGTTGGAGAGTGCGTTGATCATCTGGCTGCCGTGCTTGACGATCCCACCCCGTTCGTAGTCCCGTCCCACCATGTAGCCGGTGATGTGTTGCAGGAATAGGAGAGGGGTGTCGGACTGGTTGCACAACTGGATGAACTGGGCCGCCTTCTGGGAAGAGTCTGAGAAAAGAACGCCGTTGTTGGCGAGGATCCCGACCGGGAACCCGTGGATGGTGGCCCATCCGGTTACAAGCGTCGGTCCGTAACGCGGTTTGAACTCCTCGAATCTGCTTCCGTCGGTGATCCGGGCGATGACCTCGTGGGCGTCAACTGGAGCGCGCAGGTCGATCGGCATGAGACCGAGCAGGTCCTCCCTGTCGTGGACCGGCGGCTCAATGCTCTCGGTCCCCGGACCTGGTCCCTGCTTTCGCCAGTGGAGGTGAGCGATGACGTCTCGGGCCATGCGTATGGCCTCGTACTCGTCGCCGGCTAGATAGTCGGCGAGGCCGCTCGTCGTGGCGTGCATTTCGGCGCCGCCCAGTTCCTCATCTTCGGAGTCCTCGCCGGTGGCGACCTTCACGAGCGGAGGACCGCCCAGGAACACCTTGGCTCCGCCTCGGACGAAGATGTTGTAGTCGGACAGCCCGGGCTGATAGGCGCCGCCGGCGGTCGAGCTGCCGAAGACCACCGAGATGGTCGGTATGCCTTTTGCCGAAAGCTCGGTGATGTCGTGGAACATTCGACCGGTCTCGGCGAAATGGCTGAGGTTCCGTCGCATGAGTGCGTCCGGGTCCTCGCCGGCGGACAGGCCGCGGAGGTCTCCTCCCGCCGACTCCACGAGCTGGATGTACGGCATCTGGTCCAGCCGGGCGACCTCGAGGGCACGCATCAGCTTCCGGATGCTCACCGCGGTCATCGCCCCGCCGAGATCGGTGGGGTCGTTAGCAATGATGACGCACTCGGTGCCCTCGACCACTCCTATGCCGAGGACCATCCCGCCTCCGACGTTGTAGTCGGTCTTGTAGCCGGCGAGCGGGCTCAGCTCCAGGAAGGGTGAGTCGGGATCGAGGAGCAGACCCACCCGTTCGCGAACCAGCAGCTTGCCGCGACCGCGGTGACGTTCGATCGCCTTGGCGCCGCCTCCTTGTGCTGCCTCCTGGAGGAGCGAGTCGATTTCGCCGATCAGGGCGAGCATTCCGGCGCGGTTTGCCTGGAACGCAGGATCGTGACGGTCGACGTTCGTTTGGATAACCGGGCCGGCCACGCGTCAGCGGTCCTCGGCGGCGATGGTGGGCGGCCCGGCGAACGCCTGGGCGATGGCGAGCCACTTTTCGGCGGTCGGGCCGCTCGCTTTCACTTCGGTGCGGCTCGGGTGGCGCCGCTGGGTGAACACCAGGGCGACGTCGAGTGCGGTTCCGGTGATGCGCTGGTCCGAATCTTGCGGTCCCCACGTCCACACAGAGCCGTCGGGCGCGCCGACCTCGAAGGAGACCGGGTCGCCGGTGTCTTCGACGCCGTGAACTGCGAACGTGAAGGCCCGGGCGCCGAACGCAAGATGGCAGACGTGGCGCAGGCGCGGGCTGACGGCGCTTTGCTCGAGGGCCAGTCCCAGCGCGTCCCGCACGTCGACACCGTGTGCCCAGGTCTCCATGATCCTCGCTGTCACGAAGCTGGCGAGGCTCATCGGCGGTCCGAACCATGCAATGCGCGGAGGGGTCGGCACGGCCCCGACCTTGTTTGCCGTCTCTACGAATCGCTCCCTCGATGCGCGCCACCGTTCCATCAGCGCTGCCTCCCCAGCCATGGCCCGGCCGAGGTCGACGTCGGGGGTCGCGCCGGCGCCCATCTCGTTGACGAGATTGTCCCGCCAAAGCTCGAACTCGGGAGGATCGTCCATCGCGAGCGTCGCCGCCTCGTCGAAGAAGCACAAGTGGCTGATGCTGTCTGCGACATCCCAGCCGGCCGCGGGCGTTTGAAGGTGCCAGCGGTCGGGGGCGAGAGGACTCACGACCTGGTCGAGTGATTCGTGCTCGGCCCGGAGATCGTCGAGAAGGTTGGTGAGGGAGGGCATGTATGCGAGTTCGTTTAGGCGGTGAAGCCGTCGAGTCGGGAGAGGACGTACAGCATGACCTCGTCGGCGCCGCCGCCGATCGACAACAGTCGGCCGTCGCGGAAGTACCGCGACACCCAGGTCTCGGCCATGTACCCAATCCCGCCGTGGAACTGCAGGCACCAGTCGGCGATCTCACGCTGCAAGCGCCCAGCCTTCAGTTTGGCGATGGTTGCGAACCGGGTGGTGTCCTCGCCGCGCATGTACGCCTCGGCGCAGGAGTAGTTGTAGTGGCGCAGCATGTCGACCTCGGCCGAGAGCTCGGCGAGCTTGAACTGGATGTACTGCTTTGACAGCAACGGTTTCCCGAACGCGTTTCGCTCTCGCAGGTAGTCGGCGGTCCGGCGGAGCGCTCCGTCCATCGCGCCGACGGCGGTGTAGGCGGCGATCATCCGCTCGTTCTGGAACTGCGCCATCTGCTGCTGGAATCCCTGGCCGATCGTCCCGATGGTGTTGGACACGGGAACTCTCGCGTCGACGAAGGACAGTTCGGCGGTGTCGGAGGAGTGGTTCCCCAGCTTGCGGAGCTTGCGGCTGACCGAAAAGCCCGGCGTGTTGGTCGGGAAGACGATCTGCGACATCCCCTGGTAACCGACCTCGTCGCCGGTTCTGGCGAGGAGGCAGAGCCAGTCAGCTTGGGTGCCGTTGGTGATGAAAGTCTTCGAACCGTTGATTACCCACTCGTCGCCGTCGCGGACCGCCCTGGTTCGGATCGCGGCCACGTCGGAGCCCGCGTCGGCTTCGCTGACCGCGATCGAGGTGACCATCTCGCCTCTGATCGCCGGAGTGAGGTATCGCTCTTTGAGTTCCTTGCTGCCGAACCTGTGCAACGACGGGGTCGCCATGTCTGTTTGCACGGTGATGGCCATGGCGACACCGGCGCAGCCCATCCGGCCGAGCTCCTCCCCGAGCACCACCGTGTAGGAGTGGTCCGCGCCCTGCCCTCCGTAGCGCGGGTCGTACTCGACGCCGAAAAGCCCGGCGGACCCGAGGGCTTTGAACACCTGGTGTGCAGGGAAGATCTCGGCGTCCTCCCATTCCTCGACGTGAGGAACGATCTCGCGTTCCAGAGTTCCCCTGACCGACTGGCGAAAGGCCTCGTGGTCTTCGGTGAAGATCATTTCCCCCCTGTCTGGCGGCGCCGGCGAGAGGAGCGCACCGGCAGCTCTTTTTCAAACTTGAATTCAGCTTCAGATTCCGAAGATACTGGCGGGGTGCCGGGGGCGCAACTGCTCCCGGTGGGAGGACAACAGTGGATTTCGAGTTGGCTTCAGACGACGATCCGAGGCGTCTCGCGGTGCGCTCCTGGTTGGCGGAACATCCGTCGCCGACCGGGCGCCAACTGGCCGAGGCCGGTTACGTGGTCCCGCACTGGCCGGCGCCCTACGGGCTCGACGCCGACCCTGTCCATCAACTGATCATCGACGAGGAGTTGCGGCGGGCAGGGGTGAGCCGGCCGTCGAACCCGATAGGGATTGGGTGGGCGGCCCCGACGATCCTGATGGCCGGCAGCGACGCGCAGAAGGAGCGCTACCTGTGGCCGGCGCTGTCGGGTGAGGAATTCTGGTGCCAGCTCTTCTCGGAGCCCGACGCCGGTTCGGACCTTGCATCCTTAAGTACTCGTGCGGTGCGCGATGGTGACGAGTGGGTCGTCAGCGGCACCAAGATCTGGACGAGCGGCGCCCACCTGGCCAAGTTCGGGATCCTCCTCGCCCGCACGGATCCTGACGCTCCGAAGCGGAAGGGCATCTCGTATTTCGTCGGCCCGATGGACACGCCCGGGATCAGCATGTCGCCGATCGTCGACATGACCGGGGCGCATTCGTTCAATGAGGTGTTCTTCGACGAGGCCCGGTTGCCGGCGGACTGTTTGGTGGGGGAGGTCAACGACGGGTGGCGCTTGGCGAAGGCGACGCTTGCGAACGAGCGGGTGTCGTTGTCGACGGGGGGAGTTCTGTGGGGCAGCGGTCCCTCGGCGCAGGATCTCGTGGATCTGGTGCGCGACGGTTCGGAACCCGGCAAGGGCGTATCCGGGATTGATAGCGGGAGGGCGAAAGACCCGCTTTTGAGACAGAGGCTGGCCAGTGTCTGGATAGAGGGGGAGGTGCTGCGGCTGATCCGGTTGCGGACGTTGTCGGCCCGGCTGGCGGGGCGGGCGCCGGGTCCGGAGGCGTCGGTGCAGAAGCACCTAGCCGACGAGCACGGACGGCGGGTGATGGAGCTTGCGAAGGACTTGGGTGGAACATCGGGGATGCTCGCCGGGTCTGGCCCCGCCGGCCGGCTTCCGGGCGGGCGCAGGGGCGGGGCGACGGAGATCCGCTTCGCCGACGACCTCGTGCCGGGGGTGGAGCGGGTGTGGCACTACGGGTTCTTGTTTTCGCCGGCGCTGACGATTGGCGGAGGGACCTGGGCGGTTCAGCGCAACATCATCGGTGAGTGGGTGCTGGGTCTGCCTCGGGACTCGGGGGCGTAGGTCGGTGGTCGCGCAGGTAACGGCGGGGACGGCGGGGACGGCGGGGACGCCGGCTACTGCGCGGGGGCAGCGAACCCGGTTAGCTCTCGTGCATGCGGCAGCGCGGGTGTTCGAGCGCGACGGGTTCCTCGACGCCCGGATCGCGGACATCGCGGCAGAGGCCGGCGTGGCGACTGGGACCTTCTACACCTACTTCGACTCGAAGGATTCGATATTCAGGGAGGTCGTCGATGAGCTGATCGACGAGCTGTACCAGCAGTCCCACGTCGGCGACCTTGCCGGCAGCGACCCGGTTGCACGGATCGCCGCCGCCAACCGGCTCTACGTGGAGGCGTTCGCCCGGCACGCTGCTTTGTACGCGGTGGTGGTGCAGGTGGCGTCGTTCAACCCGGAGTTCCGCCGGCGCCGGCAGGCGTCGCGGCTCGCTTTCATCGACCGCGCGGCTCGCGGCCTTCGGTCCTTGCAGAAGTCGGGGGACGCCGACCGGACTATCGATCCGGATCTCACCGCTGCGATGCTCTGCGGGATGGTGGAGAACTTCGCCG
>CAZCCS010000123.1:0-4731 GCA_964497005.1 uncultured Acidimicrobiaceae bacterium
ACCGAGGGGACTTGAACCCCCGACCTCCAGGGCCACAACCTGGCGCTCTAACCAGCTGAGCTACGGCCACCAAGGAACATCCAGTTTGCCACACGGCTCAGGTGGGCACCCTCGGGCATATCGGGAAGCCCCGGCGCGTTGCAAAAGTCGTGGCGAAGGAGCGAACTGGGGCCGACCAGGACCTGGTAAGGACGTATCTAGACGGAATCGGAAGGTACCCGCTGCTCACCAAGGAGGACGAGGTGAGCCTGGCGAGGCGGATCGAGCAAGGGCGCGAGGCTGGGCTAGAGCTATCGAATGGGCCGCTGAGCTCGGCGGCCAGGGGACGGGAGCTGCGGCGGATCAGGAGAGAGGGCCAGGACGCCACCGAGCAGTTCATCAAGTCCAACCTGCGGTTGGTCGTATCGGTGGCGAAGAAATATCAGTCTCCCGAGATGCCCCTCCTGGATCTGATCCAGGAGGGCAACCTTGGGCTCATGCACGCCGTCGACAAGTTCGACTGGCGCAAGGGCTTCAAATTCTCGACCTATGCGACCTGGTGGATCCGGCAGGCGATCGGACGCGGAATTGACAACAGCGCCCGGACCGTGAGGCTCCCGGTCCACGCCGGCGACCAGATCCGGCGGGTGCTCAGGGCGAAGGCGCAGATGGAAGGAGAGACTGGGCGCTCACCCACGTCTTTCGAGCTCGCAGAGCATCTGCAAATGCCCGAACCGGAGGTCGCGTCGCTGATGCGCCACGTCTTGGAGCCCGTGAGCCTGGCGACGCCGGTCGGTTCAGACGGAGACGCGGAACTGGGCGACGTGGTCGCGGACACCACCGCCCCGTCGCCGTTCGATTTGGTAGCCGGCCAGATGCTCGGGGGCGAGGTCGACAAACTTCTGTCGCGCCTGGGCGAGCGTGAACGTGAGATCCTGCGGCTTCGCTACGGATTGGATCGTGGCGAGCCTCGGACGCTCGAGGAAGTCGGCGAGGCGCTCAACCTCACCCGGGAACGCATCCGCCAGATCGAGCGAGCCGCCATCGCCAAGTTGCGCCAGCCTTCGAATATCACCGGCGCGCGAGACCTGCTCGCGTCCTAGTCGAGCCGCGTTCTCGGTCGTGGATGTGGGCTGAGGCGGCATCCCGGCTATACCGGGGGGATGCGATTCGATCTGATGATGGGGGCCCGGCCCTGGGAGCAGACCGCGGTCCTTGCACGCAAGGCCGAAAGCGCCGGGTTCTCGGGCCTCCTCTTCACTGAGCAGACCCAAGCGCCGTGGATGGCTATTACCGCGGCGGCCATCGCGGCGCCGTCGCTGGAGCTATCCACCGGTATCGCGGTGGCGTTTTCGCGCAGCCCGATGGTCGCGGCGGGAACGGCCTGGGAGCTGGCCGAGAACACCCAAGGCCGGTTCCGCCTAGGGCTCGGAAGCCAGGTAAGGGCTCATATCGAGCGGCGTTACGGCGCCGAGTTCGATCCTCCCGGCCCCCGCCTTCGCGACTACGTCCTGGCAGTAAAGGCATGCCTGAGGGCATTCCGCGGCGAGGAGTCGTTGGCCTACGACGGGACTTACTACAAGTTGTCGCTACTGCCAGCCATGTGGGCACCCCGCCGTCACGCCTTCGGTGACGTGAAGGTCGATATTTCCGCTGTCGGTCCCTGGATGTGCCGGATGGCCGGAGAAGTCGCGGACGGCGTCCACGTGCATCCGTTCCACTCGATTCCATACATCCAGACTCGTCTGTTGCCCTCGGTCGGGGAGGGGGCTGCTCGTTCGGGGAGGTCGGCCTCTGAGGTCGAGCTCACCGTCCCCGTCTTCGCCATTCCGGGGGACTCCCACGAGGAACGAACGGAGCTGGTCGAAAAGGCGAGAGCCCGGATCGCGTTCTACGGCTCGACGAAGAACTACGCGTTTCAATTCGACGACTTGGGGTTCGAAGGCACGTCCGCACGGTTGAACGAACTGCTGAAGAAGGGCGACGGCGGGGGCATGGCCGCAACCATCACGGACGAGATGCTCGACTATTTCGCGGTGATCGAGCCCTGGGACGCCATGGCAGACGCTCTAGTCGACCGCTACCGAGGGGTCGCCACCAGGCTGGTCATGTACATGGGTGAGGACTCGATTGAGGCGGCACCACAGAATCTCGAACGCTGGGCCGAGATCGCCCGGGCGGTCACAAGCGCCTCGGATCAGAGGTGACCGAGCTAGTGCCGGCGCTCCACGCTTGGTTGCCACCGGTCAACGGCGCGGAGAGTGCCGTCCTCGCAGCATCGACCTGTATCGAATGTTCTCAGCCATTACTGCCTTGTTGAACGCCGCCGTGAGTTGATCGCATTCGCGTGCCATCTCGGTAGCGGTGATCTCCCCGTGATCGAAGCGTCCGTAGGTCCGTTCGAGCTCCAGGTCCAAATGCCGTTCCGCCTCACGCAAGCGGTCCACGGTGGTACGCCGCTTGGCGACGTCTCGGGTCTTGGGAGCGGACAGCCCGACGGCACTCGGCACCGGGTCGTCAGGCTCGTCGGGACCGCCGGGAGTCGGTTTCGGCGGTTGGGGAGCGGCCACCTCATCGGCACTCATGTAGTAGTCCGCGGCTTTGTTGACCCCGACGGAAGCCAGGGCGACGCCCTTGATACAGAGCTCCTGGCAGCTCGGCTTCAAGCAGTAGTCGTATCCGAGATCGACGCGCCTCGGGTCGAGAGCATCGCCGCAAATTTTGCAACTAAATACCAACTTCATCCTTCATCGACTGGAGCCACATCTTTTCGCCGCGAAACAGCAACAGTTCAACGCCTCCGGTTGGGGTGTTTGTTCCGGCTCCCGGCGCGGAGAGGTCGCCTGGATCGCCGGCCTCGAAGCCGATGATCGAAACGGGTGCGATGAGTCCTGGGACGTGGCATCGTCGTAAAGGCATGCGAGTGGTCGTCAGCGAATTCATCAGCCTCGACGGCGTTGTCCAGGCGCCGGGAGGGTCAGACGAGGACCGGGACGGGGGGTTCCGTCACGGCGGCTGGTCGATGCAGTTCTTCGACCCGGAGGTGATGGGAGGCGCCATCGGCGAGTCTTCCGGACGCACCGAGGCGTTACTTCAGGGCCGGCGTACGTGGCAGGTAATGGCCGAAGCGTGGCCCGGCCGGGCCGGCGACCCTTTCGCCGACTGGATGAACAGCGTCCAGAAATACGTCGTCTCGGACACCCTGTCGGACGACGACCTCACTTGGGAGCCCACGAAGATCATCCGGTGCAATGACCTGATCCAAACCGTGTCGGGGCTGCGTGCGCGACCCGGCGGTGACCTGAGCGTGATGGGCAGTGCGTCGGTGGCACGCGCGCTACTCGCCGCCGACCTGGTCGACGAGCTCGGCCTGATGATTGAACCGATCATCCTCGGGGGCGGCAAGACCATTTTCCCTGAGGACGGCGAAGCTCGTTCTTTCCAGCTCGTCTCAGTGGCGACCGCCAAGACGGGAGTTCAGGTCTGCCGATACGAGCGGGTCCGCTGACCCTGGATGTAAGGAGCGGGCGGGGCGACGGATCCGATGACCCCAAAAGGCGTGAACGCTTAAGAGGATCAGGACGCCTTCGACGAGCAGGGCGACCATGCCGAGGGTCTCGCTCCAGTTGCCGACGTCCTGGTTGTCGATGAAGCTCGACGCGGTGCGAGTAAACACATAGCCGGCGACTGCTAGCCCGTTGACGACCGCGACGGCCGTCCAGACCTGAGCCCGATCTGATATCAGCAGACACCCCGCCAGCCCCACGCACGCGACGACCAGGAGGACGAACATCGTCCCGAGGTACGGGGTCTGCTTCACGGTCGGTACCACCTGGCTGAGGTGGATCGCCGCTACTGCAATCAAACCGGCGATAGCGAGAGCGGTCGCGACGGGGTCCGTTCTCACCCGGGATTCCGCCGTCGCGTTGGGAAAAGGTCGCCTCTGGAGCGACGTTGATGTCACGGTCGTTCTTCCTCCCCGAGTCTCGGTCTCCTTCGGGCGTGCCTACCCATACGGGAAAGGACCCAAGGACGGATTGCGATTCCAGGAGTTTCTCGGGGCATAGAGTGGCTGGACGAGCAGGAGGTGGCAGTGGCTGACAGCACTCCGTTCACGATCGGGGCCGAGGCCCTTTGTACCGCCGGAACTTGCGGACGGGTCACGCAGGTGGTCATCGACCCCATAGATGACAAGGTCACCCATGTCATCGTCGAGCCGGAGCACCGAGAAGGTTTGGGAAGGCTGGTGCCGATCGGCTGGGTCGAGTCCGGTCCGGACACAGTCAGGATTCGTCGCACTATGGCCGAGTTCGAGATGCTGCCAAGGGCCGAGCGCACGCGCTTCTTTCCAGGCGTCGAGGGCATCGCGGATTACGACCCCGAGCAGATGCTCTTGTGGCCCTATTACGGAGGCAACACGACTGTTCCGGTCACTGTGGACAGGCTCCCCCTCGGCGAAGTGGCCGTGCGGCGCGGCGAAGACGTGTACGCAAGCGACGGGCGAATAGGGGAAGTGGAAGGTTTGGTCATCGATCCTGCCTCTCACCACGTTTCCCACTTGTTGCTCAAGGAGGGCCATCTCCTGGGTCGCAAGGAGGTGGCGATCCCGATAGCCCAGGTGAAGGCGGTAGAGGACGACGGCGTGAAGCTGTCGATGACCAAGCGAGAGGCGCAGGACTTGCCGCCGGTCGACATCAATCGCCGCAGCGGCTGACCGGCACCTGAGTAGCGGATCGCTTCGCCTGCGGCAGG
>CAZCCS010000123.1:4741-8098 GCA_964497005.1 uncultured Acidimicrobiaceae bacterium
ATCCGACTTTCATCGGCGAGGTTCACCCAGGAGCAGCTTTAGCTGCGTAACAGGGACCGCTATCTGATCTCAGAGCCGGCAACGGCGAGACAGGAGCGACCATGACCTCATCGATTGACGACCACCCCCTATCGAGGACTGAGCGCTGGGTGCTGTCCCTCGGACTGTTCGTCGCTTGCACCCTGATTGCTGTCGTGGAGCGTCTACCGGAACGGCGGATGCACCGCGCGAGCGTCGCCGCGCGTAACCCGGGTGCTTATAAACGGGTCGTGTGTGGGTTTCCCGACCTTAACGGCCGCCACCTGCATTCTGTCCCCCCGTACGACGAGTGGTAGGAGCAAGATTTGACTCGAGTGACAAAGGTGCTCGCCGCGCTCAGTGGTGGGTTGCTGGCAGCCGGAACCGTCTCCGCCGCGGGATGGGCCCAAAACCAGAGCGGTGCTGCCCGGCCGCACGGCACAGTGAGTACCGAAGCTTCCCATGGCGGATTGGTCGTCGATCCGAACGGGGACCGAGTGGCGTTCGAGCCCGGCAGCGGGCAACTCGTCGCGGACTGGAACAGGGAGCTGATCAAGATCGAGCAGACGCCGGGTGCCCAGCCAGGAACAGTCCATCCAACCCGGAGCTACGCACTGTTGCAGACGGCTCTATACGACGCGGTCGTGTCAATAACTCAGGCCGATGACCCGTACGCATTCACGGTCGTGACGCCTCGGGGCGCTCGGCCTGACGCGGCTGCCGATCAGGCTGCTCACGACGTCCTCGCGGCTCTGTTTCCCTCGTTTGACGGGGCGCTCAATGCGATGCTCGCTGACGAATTGGCGAGCGTCCTCGCCGGACCTGGCAAAGCTGCCGGCATTGTGGTGGGCGCCCGGGCAGCCACCATCCTGCTTGCTCTGCGCGCCAACGACGGGTCGTCCGCACCACAACCGACCTTCGTTCCCGGCAGTCAGCCCGGCGACTACCAACTCACCCCGCCCAACTCCGCCCCCGCTGCGTTCACCGGCTGGGGTAACGTCACCCCTTGGGCGCTTGACTCTGGCGACCAGTTCCGGCCCCCCGCTCCGCCGCCTCTGTCCAGCCCACAATGGGCTGCGGCCATCAATCAAGTCGAGGCCCTCGGGCAAGACACCAGTACCACCCGCACGGCCGACCAGACGACGATCGCCCAATTCTGGGCGCCCCCGATCTGGAATACGTGGAACGAGATTGCCGACGGACAGATCGTGGAGCACCGCACCAATCTCGAGGACGCTTCTCACATCCTGTCGGTGCTGAACATCTCACTGGCTGACAGTGCCATCGGCTTCTACGACGCCAAGTATCACTACCAGCTGTGGCGACCGGTAACCGCCATCCGGGCGGGGACGCCCGGCAACCCTGCGGTCGTGCCTGCGAATCCGAACTGGCTGCCCCAGGCCCACAACACCGCACCTGATCCTTCGTATCCGGCCGCTCACGCAACGGTCAGCGAAGCTGCTGCGACCGTGCTGACCGCCTTTTACGGAGACGGCCCCCTCAGCGTCTCCTCCGATGCCCTACCCGGCAACACCCGCGGATTTAACAACTTCCAAGCTGCGGCCGACGAAGCCGGATTGAGCCGAATACTCGCCGGTCAACACACGACCATTGACGTCAACGCCGGCGACCATCTCGGGCGTCAGATCGCGCAGTTCGTTCTGGATCAGCCCTACGGTGACTAATGGTCGAGCGACGGCGGACCGCCTAGGTGGCGGCTGGCCTCATCTGGTCGGTTGGCGCCCTGTCACTCCCAGTTCGAACATCGACCGATCCCGACGTACCTGCCAAGGACTTACCCCCCTCGTACACGCGTCGGATTTCGAAAGCCTGGAAGATTTGACTGAAGCCACGGAACAGCGCGGCGAGACCAACCCACAGAACGAGCAGAGTCGCGGACCGCTCGAGCGAATGGACCGCCCAGAACGCGATGGCGATCGTGGCTGCGCCGACGATCAGGCGTAACCACCACATTTCGGTGCGGCGGGTGGCAATAGACTCGATCACCTCGAAGGTGCCGAGGAAGAGCAGGTACCAGCCGATCAATCGCGCTAAGACGATGAATGTCGACCCCGGCCAAACGAACGCGGCGATGCCACCTGCCAGGAAGAAGATTCCGAGCAAGGCATGGGCCCATCTCAGGCTCGGAGCGATTGCCGCCGCGCCGAACTCGGTCCCCGCTGCCAAGCACAGGACGACCCCGGTCAGTATGGCGATCGACCACACCGAGGTGAGGTCGAACTGCAGAATCGCGAGCGACACCAGAATCCAGGCACCGCCCGAAATGAGCAGGAGCCACCAGTAGCGGGTTGCTCCGACTATCTGGTTCCCCGCCCAGGATCGCAAGGCCATGGCCGTCACCCCCGGTCGGCCGGCAAGCCTCAAGTGCAGCCGGCTCGATAGCAGTTGCGAGTCATCTTCGCGCCCGGTCTGCAGCATGACAAGGGCCCGTGTCGTCCGGACAACTGGGGACGACTTGGTCGGCCTCAGCCGCCAGATGTGGCACCGAGTTCGTATTCAGCAACTGATCCCCCTCGTCCCGACGGATCCCTCGTCTGGGGCGGGGCCCAAGGGCCCGGCCCCGAGGACAGCGGTGAGCAATTCGCCTGGATCCTGACTCCGCGTGGCAGACCCCGGGTAGATGCTGGCTGATGACTCCCATTCCGCCATTGCCGCCCGACGAACCGAAGGATCCTTTCCCCGATCCCGAGCCGGTTCCTCCGATTCCTCCACCTGAGCCGGTTCGCCCGATACCCGACCCGGCTTGAGGCGTTCTCCCGCCGACATGCCTCTAGCGAGGATGTCACCTGCGCGAGATCCAATTTGCTCACGCCGTCGTAGTAATCGGAGGAACCGGCTGGGCTGGCGACCGCGTCCAGCCAAGAGAGGAGATTCCAGTGCCCAAATACATGGTGCTGTACCGGTCATCTGTCCCTGCGACCGAGCAAATGGCGAGTTCGGACCCGGAAGCCGCCAAAGCGGGGATGGAGCTTTGGATGAACTGGGCCGGCCGGGTTGGTGGAGCAATGGCCGACATGGGTTCCCCGCTTGGACCTTGCGCCACCGTGGCCTCTTCGGGTTCGGCCGCGGAACCGACCAGCCCGTTCATCGGCGGGTTCTCAGTCCTCGAGGCCGACTCGGTTGAGGCAGTGAAGAAGCTGCTCGACGATCACCCCCACTTCCACGCGCCGGGCAACCCATCGATCGAGGTGCTCGAGTTTCTGCCGATTCCGGGCATGTAGCGATCCGGGCGCCGTCGCGGTCGCCGGCGCCGGCGCATAGTGGAACCTTTGCGCGCTGGCGTCGGCGATAGTGGCACACCTCCTGCTCAGACAGCGT
>CAZCCS010000124.1:0-3363 GCA_964497005.1 uncultured Acidimicrobiaceae bacterium
GTCGCCGGCGCTGTCCTCGCCCTAGGCGCGGGCCTGGCGACCGCCACCTATATAAAAAACCGCACCGATCGTCACAACGCCGCCGTGGACAGGGGCGAGATCCGCGTGCCACCGGACCCGCATCTCCGCCGCGTCGAGCCGTCAACCCTGGAACCAGCGGTGCAAGAGCGGCTCGCTCGCCTGGGCTTCCCTTCAGATGAGATCGGGAGAGTTGAGCGCTTCGACGGCGGTTGGCTGGTCGAGCGCCGGCGCCGGACAGAGCTGGCCGTCGCGCTTGGCGATGACGGGGGAGTCGCCTACTACGACCCGCGGTGGGTGCCAGACATCAGAGCGGCCACCGAGTTCATCGCCGGCCGGGGGCGCGAAGCCCAGGAGGTCTAGCGGATCACCGGGGCATGCAAGCGGGCTGCGGCAAGCTGGCAGGGTGCAAAACCCCATGTTCGTGCCCGACGACAAGCTCGCCTCGATGATCTTCGAGTACTGCCGGTGGCGGTTGTCGCTCGACCCGGTCGACCTCGACTTCCCCGGCCAAAAGGCGGTGCTCGACGAGGCTTTGGCCGGGCTCATCGGAACCGAGCCCCGCGACCCCGAGGACGTGTTCAGGGTGTTCACCGACGTGCTCGCTCCTGCGGTCATCTCCTGCGACAGCCCGCGGTTTCTCGCCTTCATCCCCGCGGCACCGACGAAGGCATCGTTGCTGTTCGACATGGTCGTGTCGTGCTCGGCGCTGCAGGGGACCTCGTGGCTCGAAGCCGCCGGCGCGATCGCTGCCGAGAACCAGGCGCTGCGGGTGCTCGCCGACGCGGTGGGGATGCCCGAGAGCGCCGGCGGGTGCTTCGTGTCGGGCGGGAGCGCCGCAAACCTGTCCGCGCTGGTCGTGGCCAGGGAGGTTGGCCGGCGCCGCGCCGAAGGCGGAGGCGAGCGCGGCGGGAGCGGGCGGACCATGCGGGTGGCGGTCAGCGATCAGGCGCATTCCTCGGTGTCGAAGGCGCTGATGGTCACCGCGATGGAGCCGCTCCTCGTACCAACTGACGACTACCGGCTGAACGGGGCCGCGTTGGAGGAAGCTCTGTCCCGGGACCCGGATCCGGACACTGTCGTCGCAGTCGCGGCCACCGCCGGGACGACCAACGCCGGGATAATCGACGATCTCGAGTCGGTCGGACGGGTAGCCAACGACCGGGGTCTGTGGTTCCACGTCGACGCCGCCTACGGAGGCGCTGCCCTCTTTGCCCCCTCCGCCCGTCACCAGTTCGCCGGGATCGAGCGGGTCGACTCGGTGGTCATCGATCCCCACAAGTGGCTGTTCGCGCCCTTCGACTGCGGCGCTCTGATCTACCGGCAACCGCAGCTCGCCCGGGGGGTGTTCACCCAAGACGCCAGCTACCTCGACGTTATCCACACCGGCGCCCCCGACCAGTGGAACCCCAGCGACTACGCCTACCACCTCACCCGACGGGCACGAGGGCTGGCGATGTGGTTCTCACTCGCTGTCAACGGGACGGACGCTTACAGTGACGCTGTGGAAGGATCCTTGCGCATTGCGCGCGAATCTGCCGCCCTAATAGAGACAAAAGAGCACCTTCAGCTCGTTCGTCAACCAGAGCTTTCTGTGGTCCTTTATAGGCGAATCGGGTGGTCGCCAGAGGACTACGACAGGTGGTCCGACCAGCTGGTGGCGGACCAGATCGGATTCGTGACGCCGACCAAGTGGGAAGGAGAAACCGTTGCCCGGCTTGCTTTTCTCCACCCACACACCACCCTCGCGATGGTGTCGGAAATCCTCCAAACCATGGAATAGTCCTCAAACGGACATTCAGCACAACCATGTATCGACGTTCGGTTTTCGGCAAAAGAGTTCATTAAAAATTTCCTAAAGACGTATCAATTTGTTTACGATACGTACGTAGGAGACCACTTAGGGAGGGGGGCCCGATACATGGTGCGTTCGACTCGTGGGTTTCGTGTGGGACACCGAAGCGGGAACTTCGGTTTGAAGCGCAGGGTCGTAGCAACCTTCGCAGCGCTGCTGACAATGGGGTCGGGGGCGCTCATCGGCGCGTCCGGGGCCAGTGCAGATACCTCGACACAGGTGATCATCACCTCGTCGGGGCCTCTGAGCCCCGCGACCGCCGTCCTCAACGTCGGCGGAACCGTCCTTCAGCAGTACACCATCATCAACGGCGTCGAAGCATCCGTGCCCAGTATCGAGGTGCCGGTCCTCTCGGCTTTGCCGGGTATCAGCGTGGCGCCCGACGTCAACGTCAGTGTTCAAGACACCACCGCTTCAACCGGCCCGCACACACCATCTGACGCCTTCATCGGGCAAACCGGCGCCGGCCAGTTGGCTCAAGCCGGTGACACTGGCCGTGGCGTCACCGTCGCGGTCATGGACACGGGCATCGACAACCTGCCCGACTTCTCCGGCCGTTTGGTCGGCGGTGTCGACCTAAGCGGCGAGAGGAACCCCTTCCAAGACAGCTTCGGTCACGGCACCTTCGTCGCAGGTCTGATCGCGGGCAACGGCGCATCGTCCAACGGGCAATACAGCGGGGAGGCCCCCGGCGCCAACCTGGTCTCGATCAAGGTCGCCGGCGCAAGTGGATCCACCAAGCTCGGCACCCTCATCTCCGGCCTCCAGTGGGCGGTGAACAACCAGTCCACTTACAACATCCGGATCCTCAACATCTCGCTTGGCTTCCAGCCGGACCGCTCGACGGTCAACAACCCCCTCGACATGGCTGTCGAGCGGGCATGGAACTCGGGCCTCGCCATCGTCGTTTCCGCCGGTAACGCCGGCCCCTTCAACGGCACGATCCTCTCACCAGGCGATGACCCTCTGGTCATAACCGTCGGAGCGCTGGATGACCTCGCTCAGGCGACCGTTGCCAACGACCAGATGAACGACTTCTCGAGCGTCGGGCCCACCTCGCCCGACGGCTGGGTGAAGCCTGATCTGGTCACATCGGGTCGGTCTGTGGTCAGCCTCGCCGCACCGGGGTCGACCGTCTACAACAACAACCCCTCCGCCCGGATCGGCTCGGGGAACTTCGTCGGATCCGGAACGTCCTTCAGCGCGGCGATCACCAGCGGTGCCGCCGCTCTGGTACTCGCCGATCAGCCCGCTGCCGGCCCCAACCAGATCAAGGCAGCACTACTCGGCACCACCAACCCGGGTCCCGTCGGCAACCCCTTTGTCGACGGCCACGGCGCCCTCAACGCCAACGCGGCAGCAACCACCACCGGGCTGAACCTCAACCAGTCGACCGCCAATGTGTCTGCCACGCAGAACGGCTCGACGGTCTCGCTCTCACCGACGAACAACCCGGTGGACAGCTGGAACGGGACCGCTTGGAACGGGAC
>CAZCCS010000124.1:3463-8065 GCA_964497005.1 uncultured Acidimicrobiaceae bacterium
GCTTGGAACGGGACCGCTTGGAACGGGACGGCCTGGAACGGGACGGCCTGGAACGGGACCGCCTGGAACGGGACCGCCTGGAACTAGCCGGATAAAAAACGGTTCAGTGAGGTCAGATCGATGAGAATGCCGTTGCCCGCGAAGGCGATCATTGCCGGCACGTTTGCCGGAGGGCTCGGCTGCCTTGCCTGGGCTGCCGTTGGCGCTGGAAGCCTGAGGCACATGACCGCGGCCGAGTGGTCGGTGGCGATTGCAGTGACTCTCCTGGCGGGCGGCAGCTGGATTTGGCCGCTGGTCCTTTTCCGGAAGGCCCAGTCGCAGGCTTTCCACCTCGACGAGTGCTTCTTGGTCATACTTCTGCTGCTCGTCCCTCGATCAGCGACGGTAGGAGCGTTCGCGATATTTACCGTCGGCGCTCAGATCATCCGCCGCCGTGCTCTGGTCAAGTCGCTCTTCAACTTCGGAGAAGTGATGATCGGCGTGACGCTCGCCATCGTCGTGAGCGAAGCGTTGGCGCCGCCACACGGGAGTCTCGGACTTGGAGAAGTCGGTGCCGCGGTCGCAGGAGCGGCCGTTTACTTCGTGGTCACCACGTCCCTGGTGCTGGCTGTGCTTACTTCGCTGGGGGCGTCGAGCCGGGAGCTCTTCGAGGACATGCCCGTACAGCTTGGCCTCGCGACGTCCGGCACTTTGATCGGTTCGGTGGTCGCGCTTACGGTCAGCCTGCGGTCCTGGTCCCTGGCGCTCGCGATACCCCTGTTGCTGGTTGCGCGGCTAATCGTTGCTGCGCAATTCAAAGCTCAGCATGATCGGGCCCGGATGAAAGGCCTATTCGACGTAGCTCTGGAAACCACCAGACAGAGCTTGCAATCGCAGCAGCTCATTGATTCCTTGATTGCATCTGCCAAGGAGCTGCTCCGTTGCCCTGAGGCGATCGTCACGGATGAGACTCCTTCGCCCGACTCGATGGCGGCCGTGATCGAGGTGAACGGGGCATCGCAATGGCTGGTCGTCTCGGGGCGGCGTCGCGAAGAGCCGTTCGACGAGGCCGACCGTATCCTCCTCGATGCCATCGCGGCGATCGGAAAGGGCGCCCTCACCAACGCGCAGCTCTACGGCCAGGTTCGCTTCGAGCAGAAACGGTTGTCGTCGATCACCCTCAACATCGGCGAGGGCGTCTGCGCCGTCGATGCCAACGGTCGGGTCACCTTCGTCAACCCGGCGGCCGCAGAGATGATCGACGTTCCCAGCCTCAGCATCCAGATCGACGACGGAATAAGTCATGACGCGCTGATGGCCCCCGCCTTCCTTCTGGGTCCCGCACGCGAGGCGATGAAGACTGAGGGAGTCGTGCGGGAGGACGACGCCAGGTTCATCGGACGCGATGGGCGTGCGATGCCGGTCGAGTACAGCGCGTCGGCCGTACGGGACCAGGGCAAGGTGGTCGGCGCGGTGATCGCGTTCCGGGACACGACCGAGCGCAAGGCGATGCAGGAAGAGCTCGTCCGCCACGCTTATTACGACAGCCTCACGGGCCTCGCCAACCGCGGTCTGCTGATGGAGCGCCTCGCCGCGGCCCTTGGGCGGTCGTCGCTCGACCACAAGACCCACGCGATGATCTTCGTCGACATCGACCGGTTCAAGGCGGTCAACGACAACCTCGGGCACACGACCGGAAACGACTTGCTCCGCGAGGTCGCCGAGCGTCTGCGCTCCGCGGTGGGACAGCGGGACCTGGTCGCTCGGTTCGGCGGCGACGAGTTCGTGGTCCTGGTCGAGGACGTCGCCGGAATCGAAGAGGCAGTCAGCGCCGCCCGACGGATCTGCTCGGCGGTCGAGCGGCCCCTCCTGCTGCCCGGCGGGTTCGAGCACGTCGCCAGCGTGTCGGTAGGTATCGCGCTCACTGAGCCGGGGCAATCAGCCGACGACATTCTCCGCAACGCCGATGTCGCGATGTTCGAAGCGAAGACCAAGGGCCGAGGGGGCGCTTACAAAGTGTTCGACCTCGCCGCCATGGGGCCCAGGTCACGCAAACGGCTCGAGCTCGAGGGCGCCCTCCGGAAGGGCCTCGACAGAGGCGAGATCGAGGTTCACTACCAGCCGTTCTTCTCGGTCGATGACGAGAAGATCGTCGGCGCCGAGGCGCTGGTGCGCTGGCGCCATCCAACCGAGGGGCTCATCGCGCCCGACCTGTTCATCCCCATGGCAGAGGAAACCGGTCTGATCCTGCCCCTCGGGCGGATCGTCCTGGAGCAGGCCTGCGAGCAGGCGCGTCTGGTTCGTGACCGGCTCGGGTTGGAGTTGGCCATGAGCGTGAACCTCTCGCCTCGGCAGTTCCAGCACAGCGGGCTGCTGTCGGAGGTTGCGTCTGCACTCGATTCGGTTGGGCTGCCATCCGAGGCGATCACCTTCGAGATAACAGAGATGATGGTGATGGAGGACGTCGCCGGCGCCACCGACGTGATGAAGAAGCTGAGCAGGCTTGGTGTTCGTATCGCGGTGGACGACTTCCTCGTCGAGCACTCGACGTTCTCGTACCTCAAGCGGTTCCCGGTGGACGAGGTGAAGATCGACCGAGCCTTCGTCCAGGGCGTCGCCACCGACCCGGTGGACACCGCGATCGTTCAGGCGATCATCCGTCTCGCCGACGCGATGTGCATCGAAGCCGTCGCCGAAGGGGTCGAGACCCCCGAGCAGCTCGCTGGTCTCAAGATGCTTGGCTGCCCAATCGCGCAGGGCTACCTTCTCTCTAAGCCGCTGCCGCCGGCGGAATTCATCGACCTGGTCACCGCGAAGATGGCTCCGCGGCTCGATTCCCTAGCCGACCAACCCGCCACCCCGCCGTTGCGGCTCCACGTCGGCTAGATCCCGCGGCAGTTTTTGGGGGACATTCAGTCACTGCGGGACAGGTGGAACACAAACCTTGAGTTTTGCACCGCAAAGACCGTTTGTACCGCAAAGCGCTGTGTGCCCCCGTTGGTCGGGGGCTCGGCCCGGCCGGCTAGACGGAGATGCTTGAAACCCAGCGAGCCACGACCCAAATCGCGCCGCTGACAGCCCAGGTCCCGCGAGCTAGAGCGGCTGCGCCCAGCTCCAGGGGTAGTCCGGGTCGGCGACCGATCGGGCGTCGGCACTGACGGACAACGGCGAGAACGTGTCCACCATCACTGCAGTCTCGTCAGTTCGGGTCTGGTCGACCGAAGCCTCCACGCTCCCCGGCTGCGGGCCGTGAACGAAGCCGGCCGGGTGGAGGGTCACCGAACCGACCGAGATGCCGGCCCCGCGCCGGCTCATGAAGTCCCCGTCTGAGTAGAACAGCACCTCGTCGGAATCGACGTTGGCGTGGTGGTAGGGGACCTTCACCGCGCCGGGGTCGAAGTCGAACAACCGGGGGACGAAGCTGCACACCACGAAACCGGGGCCGGCGAAGGTCTGGTGCACCGGCGGCGGCTGATGGATCCGGCCGACGATCGGCTCGAAGTCCCTAATGGAAAAAGCGAACGGGTACGCGCAGCCATCCCAACCCACCACGTCGAAGGGGTGTGTGGCTTGCAGGTGCCTGGCCCAACCCTGGCGGGTCCTCACCAGGACCGGTACCGAGTGGCCCTCGCCGGCGATCAAAGGCCCCTCAGGTGGGCGAAGGTCCCGCTCGCAGAAAGGCGCCCCCTCCTTCAGCTGACCCGTCGGAGTCCGGTAGCGGGGAGGGATCACCACGTGGCCGACCGCTTCCAGCACGAGCGCAGCCAGCCCCCCGCCATCGGGGAGCACCCAGCGGTGAGTCGTCGACGCGGGGATCGACACATAATCGCCGGCGCCGACCTTCAGCGACCCGAACACCGACTCGAGAACTGCCTCGCCTGACTGCACGTACACCAGCTCGTCGCCCGCGGCGTTGCGGTAGAGCGCGCTGGAAGCGGACGCCTCGACCCAGCAAATCGTCAAGTTCTCGTTGCCCAAGAGCACGTGGCGGCCGAGCACCGGGTCGCCGCCGGGCGCCAGCTTGGTGGCGCGGATGTGCCAGGGCGTCAGCGGATCGTTCGCCGCTAGCGCCCCCCGGGGCACCGAAACCTTCTCCACCGCGGTGATCGCACTCGGCGATCTCAAGTGGTACAGAAGGCTGGAGGCGCCCGAGAAGCCCTCCTCACCCATCAGCTCCTCGTGCAGCCTCCCCCCGCCGTCGGACCGGAACCAAGTGTGCCGCTTGCGGGGAACGTCACCGACCCGGACGTAATACGTCATGCCCTATAGGTTGCCTCTCCTCGCCTGCTCGCGCTCGATGGCCTCGAAGAGGGCTTTGAAGTTGCCTTCCCCGAAGCCGGTCGCTCCCTCCCGCTGGATGATCTCGACGAACAACGTGGGCCGATCGGTGAGGGTCTCGGTGAAGATCTGCAGCAGATAGCCGCCCGAATCGACGTCCACCTCGATGTCCAGTTCCTGAAGCTCCTTCCACGGAAGGTCGAAGCCCTTGACCCGGACCTTGGCGTCCTCGTAATACGTAGCCGGCATCTCGAGAAAACGAACCCCACGGGACCGCATCGCCCCGACCGCCGTGACGATGTCGGGAGCGCCGAGAGCGATGTGCTGAACGCCGGGGCCGCGGTA
>CAZCCS010000125.1:0-5611 GCA_964497005.1 uncultured Acidimicrobiaceae bacterium
TCGATGAGCGTCCTGGGGTGCACGGTGGCGCGGTACCAGTTGAGTCCGGGTGTCAGCGATCCGTTCTTTTCCAGCTCGGCAATCACACCCTCGCAGTCCGGATGGCGGCTCCATTCACGGAAGTTGGCCCAGTCGTTGTCCGACAACCACTGCTCAGCAATGCCCTCGAACTGGAACAGCAGCATGTACCAGCTCTTCTCCCTCTGCTCGAATCCCGCTGAAGCGAAGGACATCGGGTTGCCGACCGATAGCGCAACCAGCTTGTCGACCCGCTCGGGCGCGAACGAGGCCAGCCCCCACCCGACAGCTGCGCCCCAGTCGTGCCCGACCACGTGGGCCTTCTCGATGCCGAGCTGGTCGAGGATCGCGATCGGATCCGAGGCGAGCAGGAGGAGGTTGTACGCGTCGACGTCAGCCGGTTTGTCGGAGCTCCCGTATCCGCGCTGATCGGGAACGATCAGTCGAAATCCCGCCTCGGCGAGCGGCTCTATCTGCTTGGTCCACAGCCGGCCAGTGTCGGGGAAGCCGTGGAGGAGCAACACCGGCGTTCCTTTTTCCGGGCCATGCATCTCCACGTTGAGCTTGACCCCAGCACTGTCTACTTGCACGCGTTCCTCCTATGAAATTGCAGAGAGCAGTTCCGCCCGGGACGGTCCGAGCGGCGGCTGATCGCTCGTCGGGGCCGAGCCGTCGAGCAGCCCTTTGATCGCTGGGTCTGCGGCCACCTCGTCGGCCCGGCGGAGAACCATCCCGGTGTCCAGGTTGGCTCGCAGGAGGTCAGGCGACTCGAGCGAGCGCCCGACGATCGCCTGGTTCGCATTCCACTCTTCGTCGCTCGTGACGAACTCCTCGCCGGCGATGATCGCATGTGCCTCGGCGAGCCGGTGACGGTCGTAGTTGAGGGTCGTGCGGTACCACGGCTCCATCTCGTCGCGGGTCATCTCGTACCACGCCGCCGCCAGGTTCCACGGGTCCACATCGCCGGCGCCCTGGTCCCGCAACAGGTCCCGCAAGAGGACGGCGTGCATCAGCCCGATGCTCGCCCCTCGACCGAGCGACGGGTTGGTGCACGACCACGAGTCGCCGACCGCGAGCACACCAGTGGCTACCGGGTTGCCGCCGGGCGCGAAATCACGGATGCGGTCTTCGATCTTGGCCATCACCGTCACACCGTTGTCGATCGGCTCGGCGTCGATCCAGTGCGCGGCGAGCGGCAAAGTCCTTATCGCCTTGGCCCACTTCTCTGGATCGCTCAAGCTGCGCAGAGCTGCATCCTTGGCGCTGGCGATGATGGTGACCGACCAGGTGCCGTTGTCAGCCGGAAGCGTCAGCCCGGAGATGCTCCCGTACTCCTGCTTCAGCGGTCCGATCATTATTGGCAGCGACCCGTCCGGCGAACGGAAGTGGCGCCCGTAGTAGACGAATCCGGAGTCCTCCAACTCCTCACCGACCGGTTGACCCCCTGCGTCAGCGACCCAGCGCGGCAAGGGGGAACGCCGTCCTGTCGCATCGACAACAAGGTCGGCTTCGATCCGCTCACCGTCCTCGACCTCGACGCCTGCGGCGTTGGGAACGCGGTCGCGAGCGGACGGGCCGGTGATCAGGCCTCGGACCGCTGCGCCCCGCCGCACGCTCAGCCCGGGTGTCTCATCGGCCACCCTCGCGGTGACCGACTCGACGATGGTGCGCCGCCCGGTGATCGTGTCGAACCGCTTGTCATCGGGACGGGAGCCGCCTTTCATCTCGTCGGGGATGTTGTCGATGATGTTGTAGCGGGACGCGCCGGCGGCGATCAGTGCATCGGTCAGCGTCGGTAGCTCGCTCTCGGCGATCGACCGGAAGCGGGACAGGAAGAAATGAGGCAGCCGGAACTGGTTGACGCCCCTGCGCTCCCAGGACTCCCACGCCTCAGCCGGATCCGGCGGTGGCGCGCTGTCGCGCTCCAGCAGGGTCACTTCGTGCCCATCGTTTGCCAGGAGCATCCCGGTGCAAAGCCCGACCATTCCGCCGCCTGAGATGACGATCCGCATGCAAGTGTCCCCCTCGTCTTAGGTCGGCGCGAGGCTACAGGCGGGATAGGTGGCGGGGAAGGGGCGCTGGCGGATCGGAGGCGCCGGCGACTCCCCTCCGAGGCGGGGTATCAGGAGTTCGCTATGGCAGAATGTGGCAGGAGGAGGGGATGCTGTGGCGCCAGCGCTCAACCACACGATCGTCTTGTGCAGGGACAAGAAGGTCTCGGCCGGCTACCTCACGGACATCCTCGGGTTGCCCCGAGCGGAGCCCTTCGGCCCGTTCCTGGTGGTCGACCTGGACAACGGGGTCTCCCTCGATTTCCACGATCACTGGGACCCCAGCGCCGAGATCGAGTCGCAGCACTATGCGTTCCTCGTGTCCGAGGACGAGTTCGACGCCGTCTTCGGTCGCATCGAAGGACGCGGGCAGGACTACTGGGCCGATCCCGGGTTGAGCCGCAGGGGCGAGATCAACCGCAACGACGGAGGGCGCGGCTGCTACTTCCGCGACCCCGACGGGCACCTCCTCGAGATTCTCACCCGGCCATACGGGAGCGGGTGAGGCTGAACGAATGTTCCGCTAAACCGTGCGCGGTTCCGCCGTTGCGGCGGTGGGCTCGAGTTCGGTAACCGTCTCTGCAGCCGGCCGGACGCCTCTCACACGTGGTAATGCGAACGCGACCGCCAGAGCGACCAACGTCACGACCGCAGCCGTGAGGAACGCTCGGTCGTAGCCGGAGGTCAAAGCCTGCTTGACGGACAAAGTGTGGCCCACCGCGTGGGTACGCGCGATGGCCAACGTGGCAAGCGCTGCGAGACCGATGGATCCGCCCACCTGCCTCGAGGTGTTCAACAGACCGGACGCGAGCCCGGCCATCTGCATCGGCACTCCGCTGGTCGCGGTCTGCGCCAGAGGTGTGAAGGACAGGCCGACACCGAAGGACGTACACACCGCCCCGGGAAACACCCCGGCGAGGTAGCTGCTCGAAGCGGTGACGTGGGAGAGCCATAGAAACCCGCCGACAGCCAGCAACAGGCCCGACATGAGTACCCGTTGCGCGCCGAATCGCCTTATCAGTCTGATGCTCGCCTGAGCGCCGGCGACGATGGCCAGTCCCATCGGCAGGAACAGCAGACCCGCCTTCAACGGCCCGTACCCGTGAACCTCCTGCAGGTAGAGCGTCAGGAAGTACCACATCGAGAAGAAGCACGCGCCGAGCAGGAGCATGGTGAGGTTGGCGGCGGTGAGCGACCGCAACCGGAACACCGACAGCGGCACCAAGGGATCGGACGCGACCCGGGCCTCGATGAAAACGAACAACCCCAGAAGCGCGGCAGCCCCCGCCAGCAGCCCGATGGTTCGCGCCGAGCCCCACGGGTGGGTGTCCGTGCTCACTATGGCGTAGACCAGGAGGGCGAGCCCGCCGGTGGCGGTGATCGCGCCGGCGATGTCCAGTTTTCCGGACGACGGCCGCCGGGCCTCGGTGAGGACGACCGCGCTCAGCGCGATCGCAGCGGCACCGATCGGGACGTTGACGAACAGGACCCACCGCCAGTTGAGGTATCCGGTGAGGATGCCGCCGAACAACGCCCCGGTGGCCCCGCCGGCGCCCGCCACCGAGCTCCAGATGCCGATGGCTCGGGTGCGGCTCTGCCCGTCGTTGAAGGTGGTGGTGATGATCGTGAGGGTGGCGGGGGAGAGGATCGCCCCACCCAGCCCCTGAACCGCTCGGGCGACGGTCAGCTGCGCTGCGGTCTGGGCGAAGCCGCCGGCGAGGCTCGCCAGCGAGAACACCGCCAAACCGACGATGAACACCCGCTTTCTTCCGAACAGGTCGGCGGCACGCCCGCCGAGGAGAAGGAACCCGGCGAAGGTCAAGACGTAGGCGTTGACCACCCACTGCAAGCCCACCGAGGAGAAGTGCAGCTCCCGGCCGATCTGGGGAAGGGCCACGTTGACGATCGAAACGTCGAGCACGACCATGAACTGGGCGACGCAGGCGAGCGCCAGAAGGATGCCGTCGGTCGCGCCGCTCCGCCTCAGGTCCCGCAACTTCTGCACCCCAACGACCATATGGGGTTCCAGCGCACGACCGCAGCCCAATATTTCCGCCGCTCCCGATTTGACCTAGCCCGGGGGAGTGAATCCTCCGTCTTCGGTGGGTGCCGAGCCGGTGGCCGGGGGTGCCCAGTGATCCCGAGTTGGTTGGGGGCCCGGTTGGAAGGCCTGCGCCGCCGCGAAACGCCGCTGCATGGCCGCCGCCACACACTGCAGAAAAACCTCCGGGTGGATCGAAGGCGCGGTCAACCGGAGCTTTTTCAAAATCGGATTGGCGAGCTCGATCGCAAGGGGATAACGAACCTCCGGCGACAGTTGGTGCGCCCTCAGTAGGAACCCGCGCACCAGCTCGTAGTCCTGACCGTTCAACCCGCCGACATCCAAGGTGGCGACGTACTGCTCGTACCCGTATGGGGGCGCGAAGGCGAAAGGCGCGGGCACGGCCGCCCCGGTGCGTTCACGAATGACCATCGTTCCTGCGACGAGGTCGCCCACCCGAACCGTGTCACTGGTGAGCAGCAGGCACAGGACCCCGATCGTCGGCCCTAACAGGAAACCGTCAACGATGAACAAGATGGAGCGGATCAACGCGTGACGAAAGCGCACGGGTGCGCCCTCTCGCGTTAGCACCCGCAAACCGAAGGCGGCTTTTCCTAGCGTCCGACCCCGCCACGCCGCTTCCATGATCGCCGGGTACCCGAAGATGATCAGCACCGCGCCGAACAAACCGATGACCACCAGGGCGACGCCGCCGCCGCTGCCTCCTGCTGCTCTAGCCAGGATGAGCTCCAGCGCGATCAGCGCGACGAACTGGATGAGCAGGTCGAGCGATTTCGCCGCCATGCGGGTGCCGGGGCCGGCCCGCTGAAGGTCCAGCACCACCGCCTCCGGCGTAACCAGTCGCCCCGGCTGGATCTGCACGAAGCTACGGTAGCGAACGCATGGACGTGGACCAGTTCCTCCTGCGTAACGGCCCCACCTGGGAGCGCTTGCAGACCCTGACGAGACAGGCCGGCCACGACGCCAGGCACCTTCGAGCATCGGAGCTGGACGAACTCGTTCGCCTATACCAGCGGGTGTCTGGGCACCTCTCCTACGCGACGACCAACTTTCATGACCCGGGATTGATCGTTCGTCTGTCGCGTTTGGTTTCGGAAGCCGGAGCGGTCATATACGGCACCCGGCCGAGGACGTGGAGGACCTTCGCAGGATTCTTTACCGAGACGCTGCCAGCAGCCCTGTGGCATGTTCGTTGGTTCCTGCTCGCCAGCGCTGCGCTGACCTTGCTGCCGGCGCTTGCGTTCGGTGTGTGGTTGGCGAACTCGCCGGCCGCGGTCAATGCGTCAGCCCCCGCTGCGGTCAGGCACGCTTTGATCAACCACGACTTCACCGCTTACTACAAATCGGCCCCTTCGGCTGAGTTCGCCACCGAGGTCTACACCAACAACGTGCAGGTCGCGTTTGAAGCGTTTGCCGGGGGGATCCTGCTGGTGCCCACGACGCTCATACTCGTCTCCAATGGGTCAAACATAGGAGTCGC
>CAZCCS010000125.1:5621-8057 GCA_964497005.1 uncultured Acidimicrobiaceae bacterium
CGGGCTGTTCGCGGCAGCAGGACAGTCGGCGAAGTTCTGGGGATCGGTGACACCTCATGGCCTGATCGAGATCACATCGGTGATCATCGCCGGCGGTGCCGGTCTTTCTCTCGGATGGGCGCTGATCGATCCGGGGGACCGCCGAAGACGCGAGGCCCTGGCGGAGGCCGGGCGCCGCGCCATCGTGTTGATCCTGGGCACCGTTATCACGTTGGCGGTCGCGGGAACCATCGAGGGGTTCGTCACCGGATCGGCCCTTCCGACCGCGGCGCGGGTAGGCATCGGAGTCGTTGTCGAGGTCGCGTTCCTTGCTTACGCGGTCGGATGCGGGAGGGTCGCGCACAAGAAGGGTCTCACCGGGGCTATCGGGGAGACCGATGCCACCGGCTGGACACGGTCGACCGGTCCGAATTACAGCCGGCCGGTCGCTTTGGCCCGAAGATAGGCGTCGATCAACCGCGGCGCGAGCTGTCCGGGCCCTGCGTCCACGACGGTTGCTCCTAGAGCTGAGAGGGTGACTGCAAGCCGGTGGCGGTCGTTGAGCGCGGAGATCGCCGCCGCCTTGCGGTACGCCGCCCCGGCATCGGTCGGACTGGTCTCTGACCAACGCTGTACGTCCGGGTCGCGCACGGCTCCGACGACGACGAGATGCTGTCTTGCAACGAGCGGAAGATCCCTCAACAGGGTGTCCTGGAGCGATTGGTCGGCGAGCTCGGTAAGAAGGACGACCAACGCCCGCTTGCGGAAGCGGATGAGCATCTCGGTGAAGGCTCCGCGGTAGTCGCTTTCCGCCAGCTCGGGCTCCAATCGGTAGAGCGCGTTGACCACCCGCTCGAACTGTGCGCGCGACTGCGACGCGGGCAGGGTCGCCCTCACCGTGCGATCGAAGACGATCAACCCGATTCGATCGCCGAGTCGGGTCGCAACAGCGGTCAGGGCCATCACCGCGTCCATGGCGTGTTCGACTCGGGGGACGTCGTCCACCCTGCCGGCCATGGTCCGGCCGTTGTCTACTAGCACGATGACCACCTGGTTCCGCTCCGCCCTGAAGGTCTTCACCATCGGCCGGCCGGCGCGAGCCGTCGCGGCCCAGTCGATCCGGCGGAACTCGTCGTCGACGCCGTAGTCGCGCAGCTGGTCGAATTCGGTGCCACCTCCTCGGGCCGCAGCCGACCGCATCCCCACCTCGAGAAGCCTGGCCCGTTCGATCCGCAGCTCTGCCTGCTTCTTGGACCGGAATGGGGGGAAAACTCTTATCGTGTGCGGTTGTCTGCGGGAGGCCTGGCGGGCGACCAGTCCGAGAGGGCCTTCGACGCGAACCACCAACTCGGAAGGGGTGAAGTCTCCGCGGCGCGACGGAGAGATGGTCGTCTCCGCGTCGGCGGTCATGCCCGGTGCAATGTCGAAGTGGGCCCTGCGGGTGCCGGCCCCCAGAGAGGGCGGGAATTCGTCCGACAGTGCGATCCGGGCCCGGCGGGAGCTGGGGTTGAACACATCCCACGAGACGGTCCCTGTTTCACCGAGAGACATGGAAGCCGGGAGGGACCGCTTCACCCGCACCATGCTCGGCGCAGGTGTGAGTGCCCAGTCCGCGAGAGCGAGCACTGCAAGCAAGCCGTACGCAATCAGGAAGCCCCCGGGCGGGCTGAACACCAGTGCCGTTATGACCGAAAGCACCGCGGCCGCAATGGCGAGACGGCGGGTCGGGACGGGGCGGGAGAATTTCAACGCGGAACGGGCACGCTTGCGAGGATCCCCTCGAGCAGGCCGTCCGGCGTCACTCCGTCCAGCGCGGCTTCGGGCCGGAGCTGTATCCGGTGCCGCAGAGTCGGCCGCGCGATGGCTTTCACCTCATCGGGGGTAACGAACTGCCGACCGCTTAACCAGGTCCACGCCTTTGCCGCGTGAACGAGCATCGCCGCGCCGCGAGGCGAGACTCCGAGCGAGACTGAAGTCGAGTCGCGCGTGGTCCTGCAGATTGCAGCCACGTACCCGAGGACCGCCGGCTCTATGCGGATCTCCTTCACCTGCGCGGCAGCGGCTTCGAGCTCGGCAGCTCCGGACACCGGCTTCAGGCCGGCGGCCCCGAGATCCCTCGGATCGAGGCCGGCGTCGTGCCGGGAGAGAATTTCGATCTCCTCCTGCTCGGACGGGTAGCCCACGTTCAGCTTCAACAGGAACCGGTCCAGTTGGGCCTCGGGAAGGGGATAGGTCCCCTCGTACTCGACTGGGTTCTGGGTGGCAGCGACCAGGAACGGATCGGGAAGCTTGCGCGGCTCGCCTTCGACGGTGACCTGACGTTCCTCCATCGCTTCGAGTAGAGCCGCCTGGGTTTTGGCGGGTGTGCGGTTGATCTCGTCGGCGAGCAGCAGATTGGTGAACACCGCTCCCTCCCGAAAACGGAACCCGCCTGTCCCCTGTTCGAAGATCGCCTGG
>CAZCCS010000126.1:0-8028 GCA_964497005.1 uncultured Acidimicrobiaceae bacterium
AGTGTGACCTCACCTGCCAGTACGTCACCCGACTTCTCAACAGGATGCACACGACGGGTTTGCGCCAATGCACCGCGGTCAACAGCGATCCCTCGGTCGTTCCACAACCATTGCTCAACCTGACGTCGGGGTATGTGCTGCGGTCGGCCGATCGTTTTCCGAAACAGGGATCTCGGTACCCCTGGCAGGTCTACCAGAGCTACCTCCGGGACTATCGGGCGCTCAGGCTCAGGGGAATAGACGACGAGGCAATGGTCTTCTCCAATCCCACGAGGCTGCAAGCCGGGGTTCCATCCGAGGTCGCCGCGGCATCCTGACATTGCGCCTCACAGCTGGCGCACAGCCAGCACCCAGTACGTGGGAAGCTGGGTCCCTCAGGCTTGATGCCGGAGGACCTGAAAGTGACTTCGACCCGAACCCTTGCCGACACCCAGCGCGTGCTGGTGGTTGACGATGAGCCGTCAATCGTCGACGCGGTGGCAACGTGCCTTCGATACGAAGGCTTCTATGTCGAGGAGGCCACGACGGGACGGGCCGCACTCGCGAAGGCCCAGGACAGTCCGCCCGACCTGATCGTGCTCGATGTCATGCTGCCCGATCTCGACGGCATCGAAGTGACCCGCCGGTTACGCGCGGACGGGATCCACACGCCGATCCTGTTCCTCACGGCCAAGGACAGCGTCGAGGATCGAGTCGCCGGGCTCACCGTCGGGGGAGACGATTACGTAACCAAGCCGTTCGCTCTCGCCGAGATTGTCGCCAGAACTCGCGCCATCCTCCGCCGCACGGATCGCAAGGAGCGCAACGGCGCCCAACTCCGTTTCGCCGACCTGGTCCTCGATGAGGACACCCATGAGGTGTGGAGAGGAGAGAACCCGATCCTGTTGACGGCGACCGAGTTCAGCCTGCTGCGGTTCTTCATGATCAACCCGAGAAGAGTTCTGTCCAAGTCCCAGATCCTCGACCACGTCTGGCACTACGACTTTGGGGGTAACGCAAACGTGGTCGAGACGTACATCAGCTATCTACGCAAGAAGCTCGACTCCAACGGACCTCCGTTGATCCAGACCGTCCGCCTGGTCGGGTACGCCTTACGCGAACCGGCCTGACCGGTGTCCCTGCGGGTCAGGCTCCTGCTCGTCCTCGGGGCGGTAGTGGTGATCGCACTTCTTGCAGCCGACGCAGCTACCTATTCGTCGCTACGTTCCTTCCTGTTCGACCAGGTGGACAGCAACCTCCAAGCGGCTCATATCCCTATCGAGCAGCAACTCACGCAGGGACAGAGCCAGCCCGGTCCCGGAGGTGGAGGAGGGCCCCAGTTCCACGGCTGCGAAAGCTGCTACGTCGCCGTGGTTGCGCCCGGCGGCACCGATGTCCTGCAGCAGCCCTACCTCCCCAACGGTCAGCGGGTCTCGCCGAGCTTGCCGTCCCGCATCACCGGTCTCTCGGATAGCTCGGATCCTGGCGAGCCGACCAAGTACTTTGACATCAGCGCGACCACTGGCGGTCCTCCGTTCAGGGCCCGAGCGTCGATTCTCCGGAGCGGGCCCCTGAGCGGCGACGCGCTCGTCATCGCCACGCCAGTGTCCGATCTGGAGCACACCCTCAACCGTCTCCTGCTCATCGAAGGGATCGTCACGGGAAGCGCGGTCGTGGTGGTCGGCCTGGGATCGTGGTGGCTCGTCCGGCTGGGGCTGAGACCGCTTAGCGCGATCGAGCGAACCGCGGGCGCAATCGCCGCGGGCGAGCTCAGCGAGCGGGTCCCGCTCGCGAACCCGAAGACCGAGGTTGGCAGGTTGTCCCACGCCCTCAACGTGATGCTCGAGCGCATCCAGAACGCTTTCGCCACACGAGACCGAACTGAGGCGGCGCTGCGGCAATCAGAAGCGAGGATGAGAAGGTTCGTCGCTGACGCTTCGCACGAGCTGCGTACCCCGTTGGCAGCGGTGTCTGCCTATGCCGAGCTCTTCGAGCGTGGCGCGCGAGCGAACCCCGAAGACCTCGAGCGGGTGATGAGTGGAATTCGAGGCGAAAGTGGGCGGATGGCGCACCTCGTCGAGGACCTGATGCTCCTCGCCAGGTTGGACGAAGGTCCGCAGCTGCAGTTCACGTCTGTGGACCTGGTCGCCCTCGCATCAGAGGCAGTGCACGCCGCAGACGCGGTCGGGCCGGATTGGCCGGTCACCCTGCAGGCCGATGAACCGGTAGAGGTGCGCGGGGACCCGGCCCGCCTGCGCCAGGTGCTCGACAACCTGCTCTCCAACGTCCGATCTCACACGCCGTCCGGGACCCGGGTAGTCGTCCGCGTCGGCCGCGACGGCGACGACGCGCTTGTAGAGGTCTCCGACAACGGTCCCGGTATTCCCGCCGCCGATGCCGCTCGGGTGTTCGAGCGGTTCTACCGTGCGGATCCGTCACGGTCCCGGGCGAGCGGAGGTGCGGGGCTGGGCCTGTCGATAGTCCAGGCGATCGTTGCCGCCCACGGTGGGAGAGCGGAGTTGGCCGGCGAAGAGGGTGGTGGGACCACCATCAGGCTGTGGCTGCCGCTCGGTGGTGCGGCGAGTTGATGAACCTACGGTTGGGTGCAGGACGTGTTCCTCACCACCGTGCTCTCTCCTGAAGCTGTTGATCTCGGGCCCGCCCAGTTCGTTCCTATGGATGCACTGACTTCGAACCAATAGTTCCCGGTGTTAAGAGCCGTGCTGGTCCAGGAAGTACCCGCGACACCCGAGGCAGCTGTGGAGTAACCCGAAGTAGCCGAGGTGGTCGACTGGAAGACGGTGTAGCCCGACGCTCGGCTGACCGAGTTCCACGTGACGGTGATCTTGCTTGCAGTCGCGGATACACACGCGGCCGCGACTCCACTGGGAGCGACGGGCAGACCTCCTGCCTGTGCTTGGCCCTTGCTCCCCGGAGCCAGGGGGTCAGCCCAGCTCGACGCGAAAGCCGGCCCAGCCGTGAAAACGGCCAGGCCGGCCATGATGGGGCCGATGACTGACTTCCTGCGGATCGTCGTCACCGTGACGAGCGATCGTTAGCTCGTCCAGGCGTCGGTCGCTGGGCTTGACGTAGCGCTTGCGGCTCCGCCCGATGCGGTGATGCCGGTGAGAGAAGGCATCGAGAAGAAGGTGTTAGCGCAAGCCACCGGCGCCGCGGTGGTCATGCTGGCATCGTTGGTGAAGGTCACCGTCAGTGTGCCGCTGGCCGCCACAGTAAGCGGCGAGGTAAGCGTGTGGGAGCTCCCGCTCGTCGTCGTCGAGAAGTCCCAGATGACGTCGCTCGGTGTCGCCGCAGAGCACCCCACTTGAGCGGTCGTCAGCGAGCTGTTCGAAAACCCGTTGGCATAAGTGGTGTTCGTCGGCAGCTGGACCGCGGTGATCGTCACCGGATAGGGGTTGGGGTTCGTGATCGTCACGACTACGTCGCCGTTTCCGCCCGGGTACAACAGGTTCGTCGCGGAGGGACTGGCGACCGCGCTGATGGTGAGGTTGGCAATCCCTGCAGACTGACCCTGCCCAGAGGACCCCGAGTTCAGGCCGACCACCCAGTTGGTGGCCGCGTATGCGCCGCCGCCGGCCATCAGTGCGCCGATGGCTGCGGCCGCGGCCCGTGCGCGCCAAGACCACCTTCGTGCTCTCGGTTGGCCGCCGTTGCCTGGTTTCTGGCCGCCGGCCTGAGTTCTCGTGTCCACCTCGGTCATCGGGGCCCCTCCGGGTCGTAGGCGGCCCGACTGCATTGCGGGCGCCTGAAATGGTCATTGTCAATCAATGGTCATTTCAACATCGGGCCCCCACGGCACAGGCTTTAGGCGCTTTTGTCCCGCCCGGGTGAATTTCAATGCTGTTTCGCCCGAGTTAACGCAATGGTTATCTCCGTTACAGTCAGTTCGGGAGAATCGTGCCGATAATTAGTCCCGTGAGAACCGACAACGACGACGAGGCACTTGCCGCTCTCGCCGAGTTGATCGGCGTTCTTGACGCCAACCTCCGACGAAGCGAGCAAATGTTGGAGCGCGCCCGTTACCTACGTACACTTCGCGAAGCAGGCCTCGGGTGGGGGAAGGTTGTGGAAGGAGAGAAGCGGCCGCTGATCGTCGAGTTGCTCACTTCGAGCATCGAAGAGCTTCACGAGGCGTCCGCCCGCTTCCGCCGTGCCCAGGCCAAGGCGCTCCGCGCAGAAGGGATGAGCATCGAACAGATCGCGTCGTTCTTCGGCGTGTCTCGGCAGCGGATCTCAGCTCTGCTGTCGTCCCCCGAGCCGCCTCGCCGTTCGTTCGGTTCTTACAGCAGGACGGTCGAATGACCAGCGCTCAGTCCCAACTCTTGTCGGACGAGGCGTGGCGGCTTGCCTTCACCAACGCGCCGATAGGTTGCGCGATCGTCGCCCTCGACGGCACCTGCCTACGAGTCAATGAGGCTCTCTGCCGCATCACCGGCTACAGCGCCAGTGAGCTACTGACCCTGACCTTTCAGGACATCACTCATCCTGATGACCTCGACGCTGACCTCGCTCTCGTGAAAGCGTTAGCGGCAGGGGACATCCCGCACTACCGCATGGAGAAGCGCTATCTCCGGCGCGACGGCGACCAGGTATGGGTGAACCTGACAGTGTCCGTTGTGCACGAGGCCGATGGCAGCCCCGCGTATTTCGTCTCGCAGATCGAGGACATTGACAAACGCCGTGCCGCGAACGAGGCATTACGGCTCTCCGAGGCGCGCCTGCGGTCCATTACCGACTCGATCCAGGACGCGATCATCGGAACTGACCTTTCCGGGACGATCACCACCTGGAACCGCGCGGCGGCATGGATGTTCGGATACACCGTTGACGAAGCCGTCGGTCGCAACGTGACGACGATCATGCCCGAAGCGCAAAGACCGCCGTTCGTCGCGGCCCTGCGTCGGTTGGCCGCGGGCGGCAAGCCGAAGTTGATCGGTCATCCGGTTAGGCGCATCGGTCTCCGGGCCGACGGCAGGGAATTCCCCGTCGAGATGACGATCACGCTCACCGACACCGGCGAGTCGCGCGGCTACACCGCCGTCGTGCGAGACCTGTCCGAGCACGACCGCTTCGAGGAAAACGCGTCCATCCTTACTGCACTTCTCGACAGCGAGGATCAAGCGGTCGTCGCGTTCACTCTGAATGGGACCGTCATCACATGGAGTCGCGGCGCCGAGAGGATTTTCGGCTACACCGCCGAGGAAGCCTGCGGCAAGGAGGTTGGCCTTCTGCTGCTCGATCCCGCCGCGGACCTCGAATCCGAGTTCGAGGACGTAATGCGGACAGTGGCCGAGGGCGGAAGTGCCGAGTACGACGCGCGGCGTCGGACTAAAGGTGGTTCGTCAGTAGGGGTGTCTGTGACCTTGAAGCCCCTGGTCGAGCGCGGCGAAGTGGTCGGCATGCTGGCGATCTCGCGGCCCAACTAGCTCAAGAGGGGTCGTCTAACTCAAGCGGGGGGACTCAAGCGGGGTGGCCGGGCTCCAGGTCCCGGACCGCCTGAGACCCCAACTGGTCACCTGGGGGTCCGACCTCGGCGTCGGTCGGCTCCACCAGGTGAGCCACGTGGTCGCCAGCGTCATAGCGGTCTGCGATTCGCCCGGCGACCCACCCGAGGGTCCCGGAGAGGACCGGCGTGCCAACGGCAGTCGGTTGCCACTGGCACCGCGCGAATTTGTCGATGCGGTCTCCGGTCTCCTCGCCGAACAGTTTGGCGAGTTCCATATTCGACTGGCTGAGGAAGTGGACGACGAGCTCTTTCGCCCCGGCCGCGACGCGATACGTGTAATTGGCTTTGGATAGAAGCACGAGTAGCCGCGGGGGATCGATACTGGCCTGGGTGGCGAAGCCGACCAGGCAGCCGGCCTTCCGCTCTGCGTCGCTGGCCGTGACGACAAGCATCGGATAGTCCAGCTCGGCAGTCAGGAAGTGAAATGCGTCCAGTGAGCCCATGAACCCATTGTTCCCTTCTGGCCCTATCGCCGCGCACGGCGGTTAGGTTTCAACCCCCGAGTACCGGGCATCTCCTTCCGTCGCCTGGATGGTGTGACCGTCGAGACCTGGTTGGCACCGGATGGCCGGCGGGGACCAGCGGGGGCTGGGATCGGAATCCCCTATCTCGTCACAGGGACCGGCGATGATGGCCGGCGGAGAAGGAGGACCCCATGGGGAAGGCGAACCGAGCCCGCCGGGCAGCGAAGAAACGTAAGGAGCAACGCCGTGGCCCGCACGGAAGCGGGGAACCTCAGTCCGCATGGCGGGCAGGCGGACCGAGCGACGGCGACATGAGATTTCTGCTGGTCGGGGCCGCCCGGGCTCTAGATGGAAGTGGTGCCAAGGATTGCGCCGGCGACGTCCTCGATGCTGTACATGCCGCGGCCGCTCGCCTGGGCACAGCGGGCACGGCTCTGGCAGTTGACGAAATCTTCTGCGCTTGCCTGGACGGTATTTGGGAGGGTGGCTGGCAGCCGTCCGAGTTGGTCCGAGTGGTCCGACGGAGACTCGGCGCGCTCCACGCCGATCTGTCTTGCACGGCTGTCGCCGCTCAGCACTCGACCTACGAGACCCAGGCGCCGTCGATGTGGCTCGGCCAGATCGAAGAACTCGGAGCGATCAGCCCATGGTGGGGTTCCGGTAGAGATTGGCTCGGACCTTGGACTCTTCGGCACGGTCTCACTCGAACCGACGCTCTCGAAACCGCCGTAGAGACGCTGGGTGTCCTACTGAGCCTTCCGAAGACTCAAAGGATCGCAACTCCACCATCCGGCTGGTCAACCTGCGACAAGAGCGCCGCGAGTCACCATCAACGCGTAGATGGGAGAGTGCTCGAGAAGGTTCGGGCTCTCCTAGCTAAGGCCGAGTCGACGAACTTCCAGCATGAGGCTGACGCTCTCACCGCCAAAGCCCAAGAACTCATGGCTCGCCACGCTATCGACGAGGCCATCGCGCGCGCCGACGGCGAAGGTGTGCGCGAAGTTCCGGGCGCGCGCCGCCTCCCGGTGGACGATCCGTACGCGAACGCCAAGTCCAGCCTTCTCGCCGTGGTTGCTCACGCGAATGAAGTACGCGCCGTGTGGGATGAGGAGTACGCCCTGATGACACTGATTGGATTTGAGTCCGACTTCGAGGCAGTAGAGATCCTTTACACCTCGTTGTTTATGCAAGCTTCGAGATCGGTGCTGGCCAAGGGACAGGTTCGCGACGGCCGAGGGCGGTCGCGAACCAGATCGTTCCGGCAGAGCTTCTACGTGGCGTTCGCGGAGCGAATCCACGAGCGGCTTACTGTTGCCGCCAACCGGGCTAGGGAAGGCGCTGAACGGGAACTTCGCAGAGACCTGTTGCCGGTGTTGGTTCACCGGCGCCAAGAAGTCGATGACCTCACCGACCGGATGTTCCCGCGCCTGACCAGGTCGAAGGGGTCGGTGGTCAGCAATCCCGAGGGCTGGCGAGCGGGGCGGGTGGCCGCGGAGATGGCGACCTTGGGTCCGGTCCGCAAACGTCTCGAAGACATGGCCGGCTGACGCGGGAATCCCAGCCCTGACAAGTCGTGAGCGAGGCTGCAGCGGCGGATGCTCCCGGCTAGCTCGATCGGGAGCTTCGTGTCTCAGTTGTCCAGTCCGAGGTCTCGCCGGGGATTGCCGACCATCGTCTTAGGGTCGACGATCCGGTCGAAGTCGCCGGCGGAGACCCCTGATCCCCCAGATCAGGTGACGTCGTCGATCAGTCCTGCCATCGAAACTGCAAACCGATGGATGTATTGGCCGATGTGACCAGCGGCGGATTTATCGGGCTGTGGACCGTTGTCTACGTGGTCCTGCTGCTCACCCTGGGGGTGATATCGCTCCGCAAGGGTCACTGGATCATGTTCCTGATCGGGATCTTCTTGCCGCTCTTCTGGATCATCGGTGGGCTGCTGCCCCGGCGCCGGGTCTGAATGGCGCCTCGGTCTGTGCAGAACGCACCCGGACCGCAAGTCTGGCGGAGGGAGTGGGATTTGAACCCACGGGGACTTGCATCCCAAGGCTTTTCAAG
>CAZCCS010000127.1:0-7989 GCA_964497005.1 uncultured Acidimicrobiaceae bacterium
AAGCGGCCGGTACAGCCGGCGGTACAGATCGAACGGATCGACCCCCCCGACGCCGCCTACCCCCCCGACGCCCCCCACACCCTCCGCCACATACCAACGTTCGACCTCTGTCAAAGGCACGCAGCGCAGGACCACCTCTCCGATCAAGGCCAGCGTGCCCAACGAACCCGTGAACAACCGACACAAGTCGTAACCGGTAACGTTCTTCACCAACGGCGCCCCGCTCCGGATCAGCTCCCCCCGGCCGTTCACCGCGGTCACTTCGAGAACCGCGTCGCGCACCGGACCCCAACCAAGTCGCCGGACGCCCGACCGCCCCACCGCCAACAGCCCGCCGACCGTGGCGTCATCGGGACCCTCGAGGGCCACGCGCTGGCCGCCTTCCGCCAGCACCGCCCGCAGTCCCTCCAACCGGGTTCCGGCCCGCACCCGCACGATCATCTCTGCCGGCTCGTGGGCGACGACCCCCGCCGGCGCAGCAACCTCCCGGGTGCCCGCAGCCACCGATCCCCCTACGTGCCATTGCGTCCGCCCGCCCACGCACGAGACCGTTCCCTCGACGCCCACCTCCGAAGCGAACCGCTCCAACGCCGAGGTCACACCCACGCTCCCGCCGGCACAGAAGCAATGTCGCCGCAGCGAGATCCGCCCCGCGGAAGGATCTTCTCCGGGTTGCACAAACCCGACGGGTCGAACGCCTCGCGCAACCATCGCTGAGCTTCCAGGTCGGCAGCGCCGAAGACCAGGCCCATGTGGTCACGCTTCTCCAAGCCGATACCGTGCTCTCCCGAAAGCGTCCCGCCCGCGGCGACGCACACCTCGACGATCTGGCGGCCCGCCTCGTGGACCCGCTCGAGCGTCCCCGGCACCCGCCGGTCGAAGATAAGCAGCGGGTGCAGGTTCCCGTCCCCCGCATGGAAAACGTTGCCGAGGACCAGACCCTGCCCCGCGGCGATCTCCGACACCTGTTCGAGCACATCGACCAACCGAGTGCGCGGTACCACGCAGTCGTGGAGGTAATAGTTCGGTGCAATCCGCGCGATCGCGCCGAACGCCGACTTGCGCCCCTTCCACCACAAGGCCCGCTGCTCCTCGCTCCCGGCGATCTCCACCGAGCGAGCACCGTTGGCCCGCAGAATCTTCTCCACTCGCCGAGCCTGCTCCGCCGCCCCACCAGCCAGGCCATCGACCTCGACCAGCAAAAGCGCCGCCGCGTCGACAGGAAGCCCCGCGTGGATGTACGCCTCGACAACTTCGACGATGTTGCGGTCCATCATCTCCAACGCCGCGGGAACAATGCCGTCGGCGATCACGCCGGTCACCGCGGCAGCGGCCTCGTGCATCGTCGGAAAATCCGCCAGCAGCGTCTCAACGCTTTGCGGCAGAGGCGTCAGACGCACGGCGATCCTCGAAGCGATCCCCATGGTCCCCTCGCTTCCCACGAACGCGCCCCGCAGATCAAGGCCGTCCGGCTCGGGATCGATCCCTCCCAGCATCGCCAAAGTGCCGTCCGGCAGGACCACCTCCATCGCCATGACGTGCCCGTTGGTCACCCCGTAAAGAAGGCAGTGGGGACCGCCGGAGTTGTTGGCGACGTTGCCGCCGATCGAACACGACTGCTGGCTCGACGGGTCCGGCGCGAAATGAAGCCCGAGGCGCGCCACCTCCCGGGAGAGGTCGAGGTTCAGCACGCCCGGCTCGACCCAGGCCACCCGCTGCTCCTGGTCGACCTCCAGGATGCGGTTCATCTTCGTGGTCACGATCACAACGGGCGGCACATCGCCGGCGGGTGTCGCGCCCCCTGCCAGACCGGTTCCCGATCCTCTTGGGACAAAGGGACGGCCGTGCGTGGCGCACGCGCGCACCACCGCCGCCAGCTCGTCCGCGTTGGACGGAAAACAGACCAGCCCCGCCTCACCGCTGATCAACGACGCGTCACGCGCGTAGAGAGACAGCTCGATCGCATCGGTCCGAACTGCACCACTGCCGAGCACCCGGCGCAGATCCGATACGAGCGGGTCAGTCACGCCACCCAGTCTGGCCCAAAGGCGCCCCCGGCTACAGCTTCACCACCTCCGCGAGAGGGCGGCACCAAGCACAGGGTGAGGAAACAGGAGGGACGGGAGGAGCAGCAAGCGGATCTCGTTTTCGTGCGATAGCACGGACGGATCCGCTTGCTGAGCCTGCCGTCCCTGCTGCCCGCGGTCACTCAGTCACTTGGACAACTGGTGCCGCCGGCGGGGACGGTGAGATCGGTCAGGTACGAGTCCACGGCGGCCCGGATGCAGGAACTGGACCGGTAGGCGGTGTGCCCGTCGCCGACGCGGGTGAGCAGGACACCGCTCTGCAGCTCGGAAGCCAGTGACTGCGCCCACTGGTACGGGGTGATCGGATCGCCGGTGCTGCCGACAACGACGATCGGTGCCGCGCCCGCGGCCTTCAACGCACCGACCTTTCCGCCCGCCGGAATAGGCCACTCTGTGCAACTGATCTCGCTGTAGAGGTTCTGCAGGCCGAAGACGGAAGCGGCCGATTCGGCCGCTGGCACCGCGGCCTGGATCTGGGCGATGCTCGGCGCCGGCGTGTCCGCACAGTTGATCGCTGCGTTGGCCTCGAAGAGGTTGTTGTAGCTGCCGTCCGGTTGCCGTCCCGTGTAGGCGTCGAAGTACTGGAGGAAGGGGCCGCCGTCACCCTGGCTCGCTGCTTGCAGCGCGTACGCCAGGTCCTGCCACGTCGTCGTCGAGTACAGGGTCACTGCGGTCCCGTAAAGGAACTCCGCGGGTCCGACGGTCCTGGTGGTGCCCGACACCTTCAGAGGGTTGGCGCGCACTCGGGCGAGCAACGCCTGGTACGCAGCCATCAGGTCGCCGGACGGCTTCCACAGACAGGTCGCCGGCTTGCACGACGCAAAGAACTGGCGGAGCTGGCCGTCCAGCCCGGCCGCCTGTTGGTCCAGCGACGGGATCACCCCGAGAGCCGGGTCGAGGGCTCCGTCTAACACCATCGCCCTTACGTTCTGAGGAAAAAGATTGGCGTAGGTGGCCCCGAGCAACGTCCCGTAGGAGAAACCCAGGTAGGTCAGCTTGGCGTCGCCGAGGTCGCGGCGTAGGACGTCCATGTCCATGGCCGCGTCGGCGGTGCTCACGTAAGGAAGCTCCGACCCGCTGCGGGCCTCGCAGCCGTTGTCGAAAGTTCTGTCGGCCTGAACCAACGCGTTGAATCCCGCCTGGTTCGTCGGCTCCGGGTCGACGTGGTAGTAGTCCTGCAAGCCCGAGCTGTCGAGACAGACGATCGGCTCGGTCCGTGCCACCCCGGGTGGGTCGAAACCGACGACGTCGAATCTCTCCAGCAGGCCGGCGGGCATCGGCGCCACAAGGGTCGGAAGCGAGTCGACTCCAGATGCACCGGGGCCGCCGGGGTTCACGAGGAGCGAACCGATCTTCTGCCCGCCGGCGGGCCGCCGATCGATCGCCATGGAGATGGTCCCGGCTGACGGGTTGTTGGGATCGCGCGGGACCGGCACGGTCGCGCACTGGTAGTGCGCCAGCGTGGAACCCGAGCAGGAGTGCCATTGCACCGCGGTGGCCGGGATGGTCGTGGCCACGGCCGTGGTCGACGTGGTTGAGCTCGGTTGGGCCGCGCCGCGCGACCGGGCGCTCGAACAGCCCGAAACAAGAACGCCCGCGGCGCTCAATAACGCCACGATCCGCCTGGTCGTCATCGACACGGGCGCTGAGAATATCGAGCTACTGCGTGGGCTACGTTGCAGGCATGGCCGACTTGGCACTGGCGGCGTATGTCGACGCGGAGAAACGGCGGATAATCGACACCTTGTTCGACTGGCTCAGGATCCCGTCGATTTCGGCTGATCCCGACCACGCCACCGACGTTCGCAAGTCCGCCGAGTTCTGCGCCGGCCTGCTTCGTGACGCCGGTCTCGAACACGTCACCCTTCTCGAGACACCGGGGCTCCCCGCCGTCTACGGCGACTGGCTGCATGCCGTCCTGGACGCTCCGACGGTGTTGGTGTACGGACATCAAGACGTGCAGCCCGTCGACCCGCTCGACGACTGGAAGTCCCCGCCGTTCGAACCGGTGATCGTCGACGGAGAGTGCCGGGCGCGCGGAGCGATCGACGACAAGGGGCAGGTGCTGTACGAGATAGAAGCTGCCCGCGGCCTGCTCGCGCGCGACGGGCGGCTCCCGGTGAACCTGAAGGTGTTGGTAGAGGGCGAAGAGGAGATCGGAAGCGTCCATTTCGAGACGCTGCTGAAGGACCGGTCCGAGTTGCTCGCCTGCGACGTCGTGGTCGTGTCCGACACTGGCATGATCTCCGCGGAGATTCCATCGACGACCGTGGGTATGCGCGGCCTGGTCGCCTTCGACGTAACGCTGCGAACCGCTTCGATCGACCTGCACAGCGGCATGTGGGGCGGGACCGTGCCGAACGCGGCGAGACTCGCCGCGCGGATCGCCTCCGACCTCGTCGACGACAAAGGACAGGTGACGTTGCCGCGCTTCTACGACAGGGTGCGCGAGCTGTCACCCGATGAGCAGGCGTCGCTCGACGCCCAGCCGTTCGATGAGGCGGGATTCAGGGCATCCGCGGGTGAGGTCCCCTACCTCGAAGGGGAGGACGGCTACAGTCCGATCGAGCGGATCGGTGTCCGCCCGACCGCCGAGCTGGTCGGTATTCACGCCGGCTACGGAGGCCCGGGTATCAAGACGATCGTGCCGGCGACGGCGAATTTCAAGGTGGCGTTCAGACTGGTGCCGGACCAGCAACCGGCGGAGGTGGACGCTGCTTTCCGATCGTGGCTGTCCGAGCGGGTGCCCGAAGGCGTGACCGTCGAGGTAACGCCTGAAGGCGGGGTGGCGCCTGCACTCACGCCGGTCGACCATCCCTCGATGCGCGCCCTGGTTCGCGCGATTGAGAAGGTCTGGGGCGCGGCACCGCTGTTCACCCGAGAAGGCGGCAGCGGTCCTGAGGAAGCCTTGGGCCGGGTGCTCGCGGCCCCTGTTCTTTTTCTAGGAGTAGGACTACCGGGGGACCGGATACACGCTCCCAACGAACGGATGGTGATGGATCAGTTCTGGAAGGGTCTTCTCGCCGCCGGCGAGCTGCTGCACGAGTTGGGGGCGGGTTAGCGGTGGCGAAGGTACCGGCGGAGAGCCACGAGTGGGTCAGCTTCGAGGATCCCGAAGAGGAACGCACGTGGATGTTCGACGTGACGTTCCTGCTGTCGGGGTGGGAATGCATCTTCGGCCGTGGGTGCCAGGGGGTTCTCACCGGGCCGGCACCGGAGTTGGTGCAGGGCTGCTGTTCCTACGGCGCTCACTTCACCGACTCGGCGGACGTCGCCCGGGTCAGAGCGGCCGCCCGGACGCTCACCGAGGACGAGTGGCAGTTCGCAAAGATCGGCCGGCGCCAAGGCATCGTCGAAAAAGAAGCAGACGGGACCAAGATCACCCGGATCGTCGACGAAGCTTGCGTGTTCTTGAACCGGCCGGGCTTCCCCGCCGGCGCCGGATGCGCGTTGCACCAGGCCGCCATGAAGCGGGGGCTTCCGCCGTTGGACATGAAGCCCGACGTGTGCTGGCAGCTCCCGTTGCGGCGCGAGGACGTCACCGACGCGACCGGGCGGGTGGTGTCGATGGTCGGAGAGTGGGAGCGGCGGCACTGGGGCGAGGGAGGGTCGGAATTCCACTGGTGGTGCACCGAGGCGCCGGAGGCCTTCGGATCAAAAAAGCCGGTGTTCGAGACCATGCGCGACGAACTGACCGCGATGGTCGGCAAGAAGGTGTACGCCCGGTTGGCCGCCTATTTGCGTGACCGCCCGTCGTCGTCGTGGGTGCCCCTCCCCCACCCGGCGGTGAGGAGCAAAAAGAAGGCCTAGGCCCGGTGAGGCTCGGAGTCGGAGTACTCCTCCTCTTCCTCGTCCTCCATGGCGAGACACCACGACGCGTGGTCAGCCCCAGGCACTGCACCGCACTCCGCACACGGCTCTACGTGCTCCTCAGTCAAGCGCTTCAGTGCCCGCGCCTCTTCGAAGCGCCGATGCCGTCCCTTTTTCACGTGGAGCTCCCCGTAGATCGAGACAATCCCATTCAGGGTTGGGTGGTCATTGTATCGCCGGCCCGGTGGTAGCGCGGACGTCGACGACGGGGCGTGTAGGCGCTTGGGGCCGGTCGTTAAGGTGTCGGGATGGCTGACGAACTGGATGTGGACGCCATGATCGAGCGGTTCCGGGCCAGGGCGAAGGCGGTCCGGCAGCGTCCCATCCCGCCGGTGGAGGGGCCCGAGCGCAAGCGCTTCGTGGACCAGGCGAGAATCGATTTCCAGGACTATGCGATCATCGGAGACGCCAGCGGGCGGATCGAGGACGGGATCCTCACGTTGACCGTGGACTTGCGGGCCGGGTCGCAGGAGTGACCGCTCCCTGGTGGGAGCAGGGGGTGGTCTACCAGATATATCCGAGGTCGTTTTCGGACTCGTCGGGCGACGGGGTGGGTGACCTGGAGGGGATCCGATGGCACCTCGACCACCTCGTCTGGCTGGGAGTCGACGCGCTGTGGCTCTCGCCTTTCTACCGATCGCCGATGGCCGACTTCGGCTACGACGTGTCGGACTACTGCGACGTCGACCCCCTGTTCGGCTCGCTCGCCGACTTCGACAGTTTGGTTTCGGAGGCGCACGACCGGGGCCTCAAAGTGGTGGTCGACTACGTGCCGAACCACACCAGCGACCAGCACCCTTGGTTCCTCGAGTCCCGATCGTCGCGGGAGAACCCCCGCCGGGACTGGTACTGGTGGCGCGACGGCCGGCCCGACTCCGCCGGCGGGTCCGGGCCGCCTGGTTCGGAGGGGAGGCTGCCCAACAACTGGCGGGCCGCGTTTCTCGGGATCGGCGGATCGGAGTTCCCGCCGGCGTGGACGTGGGACGAGAAAACCGGCCAGTTCTACCTCCACCTCTTCCTGGCCGAACAGCCCGACTTGAACTGGACCAACCCCGCCGTGCGGGCGGAGATGGAGGACGTGCTGAGGTTCTGGTTGGCGAGGGGGGTGGATGGTTTTCGGATTGACGTCGCGCACGGCCTGGGCAAGGACCCTGCGCTCCCCGACCTGCCCGACGACCTCGCCCCCATCCCCATGGCGGCTCTGATAGACGACCCGTCGATTCACCCGATCATCCGTGCGATGCGCATCCTGATCGACCGGTGGCCCGACCCGCCCGAGCGGATGCTCGTCGGCGAGATCGTCCTGCCCACGCCGGAGCACTCGGTCCCCTACTACGGGACCCCCGACGAGCCCGAGTTGCATTTGGCGTTCAACTTCCACCCTCTTCACGCGCCGTGGAAGGCGTCGGCGTGGCGCCGCCAGATCGACCACGTCGAGGCGATGCTCGCCCCCGGAGGATGGTGGCCGACCTGGGTGTTGTCCAACCACGACAACCCCCGCCACCGCACCCGGTACGGCAGCGAAGCCAGGGCCAGGGCGGCGGCGGTGCTGTTGCTCACGCTTCGCGGGACGCCCTTCCTGTACGCCGGCGAGGAGTTGGGGCTCGAGGACGCGGTCATACCTCCTGGGCGGCGGGTCGATCCCGGCGGGCGTGACGGCTGCCGGGCCCCGATCCCGTGGGACGGCTCGCCGGCGCACGGCTGGGCAGGCGGACCCGATGCGTGGCTGCCGTGGCCGCCCGGAGCCGACACCGGTGTGAGCGTCGCCGACGAGCGGGCCGACGAACGGTCGGTGCTGTGGCTGTACCGGCGGCTGCTGGCGTTGCGGAAGGGGTCGCCGGCGCTGCGGTCGGGGTCGTTTAGGTGGCTGGATTCGCCGGACGAGTCGCTCGTCTTCGTTCGGGAGCACGGGGACGACCGGCGGATCGTGGCGGTGAACTTCTCGGACGAGCCGGTGGAGGCGCACCTGCCGGAGGGTGAGTGGGCGGTTCAGGCCGCGGCGGGGATGGTGGAGGTTGGCGGCGGGGGCGGC
>CAZCCS010000128.1:0-7869 GCA_964497005.1 uncultured Acidimicrobiaceae bacterium
GGGCGGCGGTATCGAAGTCGTATGCGGCGGCCACCACGGCTCGGGCGTAGGACCGAGCGTACGAGTGGACCCTGCTATGGGCGTCGACCTGCGCCAGACGGGCGAGCATTGCGACGGCCCGTTCGTGTTCGAACAATGACCGCCGGCGGCGTTCGTCTACTTCGGTTCCTGATCCGGTCAGTTGGACGTCGAGCACCAACGCCGTTTCATTTAGGCGCACGACCTGCCGTCGGAGCCGCTCCTTCAGCCGTCCTGTCGGAGCGCCGGGAGGCCTATCCATCAGCGCCGCAGTCAGGGAGAGCACGCGTCGAGCACGGGCGTGATACGAGTGGAGCATCCGCTGCGGGGCGCGGGCATGCCCCGGCAGGAACATCAGACCGACCAGATAGGTAGCTAATCCCGCCACCCCGATGACCGCTCCGACCCAGCCGAGACGACCAGCTCCGACCTGCGGAGCGACAAGGAAACCGATCAGGTACCCGACGTGCACGGTAAAGCTGGATGCGAAGCCGCGAGGCCCGTAACGGCGGAACCATGCACCGACCGACGGCACGAGGACCAGAAGGATCAGGGCGGCCAGCCGATCACCATGTACGGCAACCGCCAGCGCGATACCCGCCCACAGCCCCAGCGCGGCCAGCAGCGAGGTTACGGCTCGCGCCCGGACCCTGGCCTCGGCCACGACGAACCCAGCCGTCAAGGCAACGGTCGAGCCAATCATGAGGACGACGAGACGCTCGATGTGATTGACCGAGGCCGCGCCCGGAACGGATGAGCTCACTTCGAACGCGTGAGTGAACAATTCCAGCAGCGCCGAGACACCGACCGCCGCGAGCCACGCGACAAGGGCGTTCAGACCCGACCGAAAGCGCTCACCACCAGGGTCCGAACCAAGATAACGCTCCAACGCGTCGATCGTTCGCCACCGTCCAGATGCCATCCGACCGCCACTTCCCTTCCTCACGCTGCTAACAGGATAGATCACTCTATATAGAGCAGTCTATTAGTTCCTCATCGCTTCGCGCGGTGGCTGCACCGTTCACCGCTCGGAGCGGCGCAGCGGGCAGGCTCAGGGACTCGGCGATCAGGCGATACGACGCCAGCCGGTCGGCGGGCGAGGCAATGAGGTCCTGGACGGTGAGCTCGTCTGCGCCGACCTCACTTACCATGGCGTGAAGGATCTCGCGCAGCCTCTCGGGGGCGGCGGCCACGCTGCGCGGCCAGGCCCCCTTGACGTACTCCGTGCGCTTCGGGAGGCCTCCGAGTTGGTCGACCGCGTCGGCGGACGTAGGCACTCCGCGAGGCAGGGTCCCGGTGGCCGCTAGCCGGCGTACAAGCTCTCCCGGTGCCTGGACCCACCGTGCTCGTTCTTCAGTCTCGCCACAGACAACGTTGAGTGCGAGCATCGAGTAGGGGCTGGTCACACCATCGTCGAACTGCGAAGGACGGAACTCCTTGTGGTACAAGCCCAGGCTGGCCTGGGCGGCAAGAGGATTCAAGAAAGCTGCAAAGCAGTAGCGGAGGCCCAATCGGGCTGCGAGAACGGCGCTGTCGGGCGACGATCCAAGGATCCAAAGCTCCGGTCTCCCACGGACACCTTCAAAGAAGGGGACCTGGGCGAACGGGTCCCCGTCGTCGAAGCCGTCGAACCAATGGAGCAGCTCGACAACCTTGTCCTCGTAGCTCTCCCCGGCAGCGATCGTCGACCGTGACTGTTGGAGCGCAAGGTCGATAACGCGTCCTGACGTGGCCCGTCCGAGACCGAGATCTATGCGTCCGGGAAACATGGCGTCGAGCTGAACGAACGTCTCGGCGACGCGGTACGGGCTGCGATGGTTCAGCAGGACAGCGCCGGAACCGACCCGCAAATTGCTGGTTTCTGTGGCAACCGCTGCCACCGAAACCTCCGGCGAGGTGTTGGCATTCGTCGGTACACCGTGCAACTCGGTTAACCAATACCGGGAGTAGCCCAGCCGATCGGCCAGACCAGCCAGCGCCCGAGAGGTCCTGAAGGCCTCGATGGCACTCGAACCGGCCGAAACAGGTGATGAGTCAACGATCGAAACCTTCATGGCATGCACTCCTTGCGTTATTTCGCTCTCTCCTTATGGTCCCCTGGCGAGTGGTCCGATCGCATCAGGGTGTCCCTAGCGCGGGCCACCAGTCCCTGCGGCCCGTCGACCGCGCAATATGTCGACTGGAGCTACACGGTCTCTCGGCGCATGCCCGGTAACGTTGAAAAGTGCTGCTGGGCCGAGCCGGCGAGGGGGAAATCCTCGATGAGGTGCTTGGAGCGGCTCGCGTGGGGGAGAGCCGAGTGCTCGTCATCCGCGGTGAGGCAGGTATCGGTAAGACGGCGCTGCTGGAGTACGTTCTGGAGCGAGCGGACGGATTTCAGGTCACCCGAGTGGCCGGAGTCCAGTCCGAGATGGAGCTGGGCTACGCCGTCCTTCACCAGCTGTGCGCGCCGATGCTCGGTCGCCTCGAGGATCTTCCCGAGCCACAACGAGTGGCTCTTAGCACCGTGTTCGGTCTTCTGTCGGGGTCGACTCCCGACCCGTTCCTCGTCGGCTTGGCCGTTCTCACCCTGCTCTCGGAGGCGGCCGGAGAGCAACCCTTGCTCTGCATCGTCGATGACGCCCAGTGGCTTGATCGGGAATCGGCTCGGGCGCTCGCCTTCGCAGCCAGGCGCCTGCAGGCGGACTCGGTGGCGCTTCTTTTCGCTGTGCGAGCTCCGACCACCGTCCCTGAGCTCGAGGGGCTGCCCCAGCTCCTAGTCGGCGGCCTCGACCATTCTTCGGCGGAGGCATTGCTGGGCACGGTGTTGCCGGCCCTACGCGACAAACAGGTGCGCGACCGAATCATCGTCGAGACGGGCGGCAACCCCTTGGCGATCCTGGAGCTGCCGCGGGGGATGACAGTGGTCGAGCTGGCGAGCGGGCTGGTGCTGTCCGGTCACGGAGTTGCCAACGAGATCGAGGAGAGCTTCGCTCGCCGCGTGTCGCTCCTACCCCCCGATTCCAGGAGGCTGCTCCTAATAGCCGCGGCTGAACCGCTGGCAGAACCTGTCTCAGTGTGGCGGGCGGCCGAACGGCTGGGCATCGCAAGGGAGGCGGCGGAGCCCCCGGCCAGCGCCGGACTCTGTGAGTTTGGCTCCTCCGTGCGCTTCCGTCATCCCCTCGTGCGGTCTGCCGTCTACCGCTCGGCCCCACCGGCGGAGCGGCGGAAGGTTCACCTTGCCTTGGTGCAGGTAACCGATCCGCACGTCGACCCGGATCGCCGGCTATGGCACCAGGCCCAGGGGACGCCGGCCCCCGACGAGCCGCTCGCGGCCGAACTCGAACGTTCTGCTGGCCGTGCCCAGGCGAGAGGAGGGTTTGCCCAAGCTGCCGCCTTTCTCCAACTGGCAACGATGATTACGCCCGATCCTCTCGTGCGGTCCAGGCGAGGACTTGACGCAGCGCGTGCCGAGTTCACTGCCGGAGATTTCGAGGCGGCCCAGGAGCTCCTTGCCGCGGCCCAGACCGGACCCCTCGACCAGCTTGGACGGTCGCACGCGGATCTTCTGAGCGCTCAGATCGCATTCGCGGAGCACCGAGACGGGGACCCGGCCGCCCAGCTCCTGGCCGCCGCTAGGCAACTCGAGCCCGTCGATCCCGCTCTCGCTCGAGAGACGTACCTTCAGGCGTTCACGGCTGCGTACTTCACGGCCAGACTCTCAACCGGTACGGGCCTAAAAGACGTGGCCGAGGCGGCCCGCGCAGCAGCTCCGCCGAGGCAGCCGCCAGGTCCAGCCGATCAACTCCTCGACGGGCTGTCTTCGCTGTTCACTGAGGGCTTCGCCAGCGCAATGTCGCCACTGCGTTCGGCGCTCGAAGCTTTCCGCACGGAACCAGTCTCCGAGGGCGGAGGACTTCCGTGGCTGTGGTTGGCGAGTTCTGTCGCCGCCGCCCTCTGGGATGAGAGCTGGGACGTCCTGTCTGCTCGTTATATATCGATCTGCCAAGAAGCTGGTGCGCTAAGCGAGTTGCCCCTCGCTCTCGATTCACGTGTCTATGTACACATCTTCCTGGGAGAGTTCGCCGTTGCCGCCTCGCTGATCGAGGAGGAGGCGACGGTCAAAGAGGCGATCGGCAGCCGACTACCGCCCTTCGGTGCCCTGGGCTTGCTGACTTGGCAAGGCCGAGAAACTCAGGCGCGTGAGCTCATCAACAGGTGCGTGGCCGATGCCCTCTCCCACGGCGAAGGAATGGAAGAGAGGATCGCCTGGTGGGCCAGCGCGGTGCTCGACAACAGCCTCGGCCGCTACGGGGATGCACTCGTCGCCGCCCGACAGGCTGCCGAACCTCCGGAAGTGGCCGTGCCGGCAAATAACTGGGCGCTCGTCGAGCTCGTCGAAGCGGCTGCCCGAAGCGGCCAACCAGAGGCAGGACGGGAGGCACTCGAACGGCTCACCAAGACGACGCAGGCCAGTGGTGCAGACTGGGCGCTCGGGCTGGAGGCCCGCTCAAGGGCGCTGTTGAGCGACGGGGAGCCCGCCGAGGTCTCTTACCTCGAAGCCATTGAACGGCTCGGCCGAACTCCGTTCCGCCCGGACCTCGCCCGAGCACACCTTCTCTACGGGGAGTGGCTGCGCCGGGAGCGGCGTCGCGTGGACGCCAGAGGCCAGCTGCGCATTGCTCACGAGATGCTCACAGAGATCGGAAGCGACGCCTTTGCGGAGCGCGCCGCACGAGAGCTTCGCGCCACCGGCGGCACGGCCCGTAAGCGGACCGTCGAGACCAGTCGCGACCTCACCCCGCAGGAAGCGCAGATCGCCCGTCTTGCCAGCCAAGGACTCTCGAATCCCGACATCGGCAATCGGCTCTTCATCAGCCCGAGAACCGTCGAATATCACTTGAGCAAGGTATTCACCAAGCTGGGGATCTCCTCACGGGAGCGGCTCACCGACGCCCTAGCTGACCTCGGGAGCTGAACCGCCTGGGCCACATCGCGGCTACTGCCACCGGGGTGCGACGACCGGAGGATTATCCGTCGTGCCACGCCAAACGGCGAGCACGTACGGGTCTCCCGGCCGCCGCCCCGGTGGTCTCAGAGGCGGGTGACGTTTGCGGCCTGAAGGCCTTTCGGGCCTTGAGTGGTCTCGTACTCGACCTTTTGGCCTTCGTCGAGATTGCGGAATCCGTTGCCCGCGATGGCGCTGAAATGTACGAATACGTCAGGGCCACCGTCGTCCTGGGTGATGAAGCCGAAGCCCTTTTCACCGTTAAACCATTTTACGGTGCCGGTTGCCATGCGATCCCCTCCTTTCTTCGCCTGGATCGACCCCGGGATCATGGGGTCACGGCGTGGCTCCTAGGAGCCGGAGGGAGATCCTTCGATGCTTTCAAACCCTCGCCCACCACTTTATCTCTCTCGCGGGCCGCGTAGTACCGATGATGGGATAAGGTTCGGTTCTGGCGCTTGTCGGCAGGCGTGGCTTGCTTCCCATTCGCTCAGGCCACATACCCCAAAGGGGTGACGCAGAGGAGCAGAATGGCACGCAATCGGAAGGTCGCCAAGAAGACGTCGAGCCGCAAGCCTCGCCCCGCTGAGGGCAAGGGCCGGGTGCGGCGCGGCCGCCCGAAGGTGTGCCGGTTCTGTGCCGAGGACGCGGTGTGGGTGGACTACAAGGATGTAAACGTGCTGAGCCGGTTTTTGAACAACCGGGGCCGGATCAAGGGTCGCGGGACGACCGGGACGTGTGCTCAGCATCAGCGTGACGTCGCCGTGGCGATCAAGACGGCCAGGGAGCTTGCGCTTTTGCCCTACGTAGTGCTCGCCCAGTCCACCGACTCCAACGATCGGCGCGGTGGCGGTCGGCGCGGGCAGGACCGGGTGTCCGCTCAGGCGGCCGCACCGCGAGGGGAGGATGCTGAAGCAGACTCACTCGATGAGGACACGCCTGGAGGCGAAACCGTCGACGCCGACGCCGAAGCGTCGCAGCCGACTGAGGCTGACATTCAGCCCTCGGCGGAGACGCGCACGGCGGTAGCGACCTCCTGATCTTGGAGGCTCGGCGCAGAAGCCGAGCTTAAGCCGCGCGACTGCGTCGACGCGTTGATCGACCTGGGCGGGCGGGTCGATCTTGTGGCTTTCGTTTCGGGGCTGACGTCTGGACCCGGGGGCGGGGACCCGACTTGGCTATCTCCTTCGAAGCCCGGTTCGGGGAGACTGGTTGGCCAACGGCCTTTTGGAGGGCCCTGATCTGCGCAAGGTCCGCAGGGGTTACCAACGAAATGACCGTACCGTCGGAACCAGCTCGGCCAGTACGTCCGGACCGGTGCAGGTAGTCCTTCGGCGTAGCGGGTGGGTCGAAGTGAACTACGCACCCGACGCCATCCACATGGATCCCTCGGGCCGCCACATCGGTGGCGACCAGCGCATGGACCCGCCCGGACGAGAAGGCCTGGAGGGCCCGCTCTCGTTGAGATTGGGTCCGGCCCCCGTGTAGGGCGACGGCTTTGACACCGGCCGCTATCAGTTGCTTGGCAACCCGATCGGCGCCGTGCTTGGTCCGGCAAAACACGATGGTCGGACCGTGCTCGGCGACCAGGCTGGCCGCGAGGGTCACCCGATCTTCTCGTGAGGTGTCCAGCCAGCTGTGCGTCGTGGACCCTGATTTCTGCTCGTCGTCTTCGACCGATACCCGCACTGGTGACCGCTGATAGCGCCGAACGAGCGTGTCTATGTCACCGTCGAGGGTGGCCGAGAAGAGCATGGTTTGGCGGTCGGGGCGCACTTGGTCGAGGATCGCCTTCACGTCGGGCAGGAAACCCATGTCGGCCATGCGATCCGCTTCGTCGATGACAACGATCGACACCTCGGCCAGGGATATAGCTCCACGTCCGATCAGGTCCTTGAGCCGACCGGGGCAGGCCACCACAACATCGACACCGCGGCGCAACGCGCCGAGCTGGGCGCCGAACCCGACACCACCGTAGAAGGCCGCGACCCGCCGGCGACGGTCGACGCCCATCAGAAGGCCCATTTCGGTTTCGATCTGTCCGGCCAGTTCTCGGGTAGGAGCGAGTATCAACGCCCTGGGGCTCCCTGAACGGGCGCGACCAACTCTGGCGGCTACCGGGATGCCGAAGGCGATAGTTTTGCCGGAGCCAGTCGGGGCGCGACCGCATATGTCCTTACCGGCCAGGCCGGGCGGGATGGCCAAGGCTTGAATGGGGAACGCGGACGTGATGCCCCGAGCGCGCAATGAACTGACGGCTTCGGCGGACACGCCGAGGTCGGCGAAGGATGAAGACAAACTGAACACTCCTGGATTGGGCGACCGGCCGCTGTCACATCGGGAGGACGCGGGATCGCCGCGAGACGGTCTCACCACCGTATCAGTCGCGAGCCGGTGGCCGTCGCCACGAAGGAACTGTGCGGACCGTCGCCTATTGAGATTCCGGTTTTAAGCGTCCTCGAGCATCTGACTCCGCATGCGATCGATCGTCTTGAGCTGTCGGGCACGGTCAAGCTCGCCCTTGGTGGTATCGGCGCGAACTCGGTCCGCCAGACGATCCAGGCGCGACACTTCCTCGCCACGAACCCGCTGGCGTTCCGAGGCCGGAAGACCCCGAACAGCCCTTTGGAAAGCCCGCTGCGCGTCGGCGCCTCGTTCTAGCCCCAACTCTTTGCTGATCCGAGCAAAGGCCCGACCCATGCTTCGAAGCCGAAGCACCTCGCTGTCAACGTCAACCGATTCGGACCGGTCTGACATGACGTCACCTCCTGAGCTTTGAGCCTCAGCTCTACCGGAGGGGACATTCCCGACCGCTGGACAAGCCTACCCCCTGTGTCGCTCGTCATCTCGGAGGCGGCCCCATC